>JBNGDZ010000025.1:7565-18812 GCA_049975765.1 Armatimonadota bacterium | reverse complement strand
CGGGGGAACTGGACGAACCTGTGACGCCGACTGACTTACGGACACCGGCGGACACGCCGCTCAACACCCTGCCGCATCCAGTCACGCCGTGTCAGCCCGCCGGGGTAGCGGGTGGATAGCCATGGCGCAGCACCCCGAAGAGATGGAGGCTCCGCGCAGCGGCGAGGAGGCCGTAGCCCAGCGGCTGAGGCTCCGCACATTCGTTCTTGCATTGGTCATTGTTGTCCTGAGCGTCAAGCTCAGCGTGCATCAGAGGATGGTCCAATCGACCGGAGCACAGGTCGATTACGCCCTGGCTGTGCTGCTGGTGCTGGTGCTTCTGGAGCCCGCGATGGAACCGCTCTTGAGCATGGGACGGCGGAGCTACCTCTACATCTACGTCGCAACGCTCGTTGGAGTCGGGGTCTATGACGGCGTCAGCCGCTTCCTGCCCGTCTATACCGCGGCGCAGTACTTCGACGCCCCGGACAATAGCTACGCCGAAATAGCCGCCACGTACCCATCCTGGTTCATCCCCAAGGATCCGGAGCTGATCCGCCAGTTCTATGAGGGCGCAACGGGCTCTGTGGACCTGACGCCCTGGCTGACGACAATCGCCGTCTGGACGGTCTTCTTCTCCGTGCTGTGGGGCACGCTCCTGTGCATCTGTATCCTCCTGCGCCGACACTGGGTCGAGGATGAGCGTCTGGCATTCCCGCTGGTGCAGGTCCCTCTGTACATCACGGGCTTCGGCCGGACCGCCCAGACACCGGACAGAAGCATCTGGCAGCAGCCGCTGATGTGGACCGGATTCGGCCTGGTCACAGTCCACTTCATCACCATCATGATCCATGCGGCGAACCCGTCAATGCCGACACTGGGCCCCAGGTACGACCTGGGCCAGTTCTTCACCGAGTACCCGCTGGACGCGCTGGCGCGCCACTTCCTCTTCATCCACAATCCCCAACTGGTGGGCCTGGCGTACTTCGCGCCACAGGACATCTGCTTTTCGATGTTCTTCTTTTTCTTTCTGATCAAGCTCCTGATGCTGACCTACCGGGTCGGCGGCCTGCATGAGCCGTCGGGATTCCCGTTCTTCTGGGAGATGGCGGCGGGGGCCTTCGTGGGGATCGCGATCTACTACGCCTGGTCGGGGCGGGAGTATCTGGCGAAGCTTTGGCGCAACATCGTCGGCGGCCCTGACGCACCGGGCGCCGCGCCCCGGGACCCCGATGCCCCGCTGTCGTATCGCGCGGCCGCGATCGGGGCCGTGACCGGCTTCATCACCCTGTGCGGGTGGTACATCGCCGCCGGCATGACGTGGTGGATACCGCCCGTCTTCTTCGGCCTCATCGTGCTGTTCGCAACCATCTTCACCCGGGGGCGGGCGGAGGCCGGCATCGGCTCACTCGCCTCCTTCCCGTTCTGGCAGGCCAGCCGGCAGATCAAGAGCTTCCTGGGCACGCGCCGCCTGGTGCCCGGGGGCGACTACACAAACCTCTCGATGCTCGCCAGCCTGATCTTCCTGCACTTCGGCACCTTCCCCGAGACCATGACCTTCCAGATCGAGGGCCTGAAGATCAGCGAGGACGCCCGTCTGAGTCCGAAGAACCTCACCGGCCTGATGTCTGTCGCACTCGTGCTGGGCCTGGTGGCGATGATGTGGTTCGCGATCAGCGTGTTCTACGAATGGGGTGGGAACACGCTCGCCGGCGGGGTCACCCAGGGCGGCTATCACGTCCGAATCACCCTCGATGAGCTCTCATCTGTCAGCAGCGTCATCGAGGGCAATCACGCGCCCGCCGACAGGGCCCGCAACGCATTCACTATCGGCGCCCTGCTGTTCACGCTGCTGCTGGTGATGATCCGCCTGCGCTGGCTGCGCTTTCCGCTCCATCCCCTCGGCTGGGTGATGACCCTCCCGTACGGATATGCCTACTGGGGACCGTTCTTTGCCGCGTGGGTGGTGAAGTGGGGGATACTCACATTCGGCGGCATGCGCCTCTACAACGCGCTCATCCCGTTCTTCATCGGGCTGATCGTCGGGCAGATCTTCTCCCTCAGCATACTCTGGCAGGTTGTGGCGATGTTCATGCCGGAGCGATGGCGTGCGCTGGCCGACCCGCTGAGCTATTTCTGAGGCCGAGCCGCCAGGCGACGCGTGTCGGCCTGCAGCCTGCATGGCAACGCGCGTGATGCGTGGTGGTATCGGGCGATTACGGCGCGGGTCGCGTGAGCTACAACTCCAGCACGTCGTTGACGCCGCGCATGGCGTCGATGACGAAGTTGATGTGCTCGGTCAGGTCCTCGCCGAGCTCCTCCGCGCAGGTGCGGATGTCGTCGCGGTCCACGGCCGCCGCGAAGGACTTATCCTTCATCTTCTTCTTCACGGAGCTGGCCTTGAGGTCCGAGATGCCGTTGGGCCGCACCAGCGAGCAGGCGACGATGAAGCCGGTCAGCTCATCCACCGCGAAGATGGCCTTGCGGACGAGTGTGTCCCGCGGCACGCCGCTGTGCGGCGCGTGGGCCTGGATGTCCATCACCAGCTCCTCGTCCACGCCCCGCTCGCGCAGAATCTCGGCCCCCTTGCTGGGGTGCTCCTCCATGGTGGGATGGATCTCCCAGTCGAAATCGTGCAGCAGCCCCACGTTGCCCCAGTAGTCCTCATCCTCGCCGAACTTGCGGGCGTAGGCCCGCATGGCGGCCTCCACCGCGTAGGCGTGCTTGCGCAGGTTCTCGTTCTCAACGTATTCGTGCAGTATCTCCAGCGCCTCATCGCGCGTCATGGCAAGCGCCTCCGGACGGACATCAGTGTGTGCATCGTGTGGTAGCCTTTCTCCGCGGCGCTCGCGCGGGCCTTCCCGTTCACGGCCGCTGCCCTCATCCCATGCCCACGGCCTGCTCGTCAACCGGGAGACTCCCCGCCTCTACTCGATCTCACCGTCGATCCTGACCCGGTACAGGCAGCAGTAGTCGTCGGCGCTGTCATTGTGGTAGCTGACGCGGATCCAGAACCGCCCGCGTCCCCTGACTCTCCCGGTGAGATCGTAGGCGGTATCGCGCTCCGGCTTCTGCTCGGCGGCCAGTGTCTCCCAGGTCTCGCCATCGAGTGAGAACGCGATGGTGTTCGTGACGCCCTCCTTGAGCCCGCCCTCGAAGGCCACGCTCGCCGACCGCCAGGAGTGGCCCTCCTGCGCGCCGAGCTGGTAGGTCAACGCGCCGCTGCCGCCCGGCCGCAGGCACAGCCCCCATGTGCCGGAGTAGAAGCCGTCCACGCTTCCATGCAGGTGCGCGTTGCCGCCGCGGGCGAGGTAGTCGGCATACTCCACCTCGCCGGGCGGGAGCGCCGCCAGGTCCATCTCGTAGCGCGCGAGCTGCGTCTCGGCGCGGCCCCGGAAGCGTGGCAGGTCGCTCTCCGCGAAGGCGTGTGTGCCCTCGAGCTCATCGAAGTAGTCCACATAGCGCTGCCAGGCCTCCCGCGCCGCCTGCCGGTTGGCGTCGGTGGGCTCGCGATTGAAGACCTCGTGCGCCTCCATGGCCTCCAGGTGCAGCTCCGTGTAGCGCCAGCCCAACTCCACAAAGTCCAGCCGTCTCTGCACGAGCGGATCATCGGCCGCCAGCCTGCGGGCCTCCTCCAGGCTCTCACGGCATGTCCGGCGGATCTGCGGCGGGTAGATGTCCAGCAGGTTGCTGACATTGCCGCTCCAGTAGCGGTTCGGGCCGCCGGAGGTCTCCAGCGTCATGTAGAAGCGCCGCATAGGCTCCTTCGCGTCGCGCCAGAACAGGCGGAAAAACTCGTCGAGCATGGCCTCCACGTCCGTCTCGCGGTCCCACCACATGCGGCTGAAGGCGTAGTAGAGCAGGTGGTTGGTGGACCAGCGCTGCTCGGTCTCGGAGTAGAAGCCATCCACGCCGATTTGATGGTAGTACGGGACCTCCTCGGGCAGCCGGTAGAGCGTCACCGGCAGCGCCTCCAGCCAGTTGTAGAAGCCGAAGTACTCGTAGACCCCATGGTGCTCGGCCACCTGGGCCCAGGCGTCAAGCTCGCGCTTGAAGACGCGCCCCCGGCCGGACTCGGGGTTGAGGAAGCTGGCCCCGTAGTTGAAGCAGTAGTTGGTCTGCTCGATGAGCACGTTCGGGTGTGGCTCGATCCACTCGGGCAGACCGGCGGCGCCGGCGTAGATGTAGACCATCAGCAGCGCGTCCGGGTTGACCTCCGCCGCGGCCGCGGCGGACTGGTTGATGGCCCACATGAGGATGTCGGCGTGTGTGTCGGGGTCGCGCTCGTCGATGGCCCTGCACGCATCGCACTGGCACCAGTCATGGCCATCGTTCTGCGTCATGTCGATGAACATGACGTCTTGATTGCCCACCATCCGCTCGGCGCCCTCGACGGCGTACTCCGTCAGCCGCTCGATGACCTGCGGGTTGCTCAGACAGAGCTGCCCGCCCTTGCGGCGCTGGCCGCCGATCAGCGGGAACCACTCGGGGTGGGCCTCGAAGTGCTCGTCGGGCGGGATGATGTGCCGCCAGTTGTGCCCGGAGCCGACCTTTGTATACCGCCCGCCGCGCTCTTGCAGGAAGCCGGGATCGCCCGGCGGGTGGTGCAGCCAGAAGTTCTGACGGTTCTTCACCAGCCAGTCCACCAGATCGCGGCCCCACTGCTCGTCCTCCCAGCCGTCCGCCGGCCCGCCCATCGCGTGCCGGCGGGCGAAGGAGGGGTCGCGGATCAGCCGCATGTCGTCGGGGATCACGACGTCCTCAAGGTCGGGCGTAACCTCGCCGGTCTCGCCGGGCCAGTACCAGCGATAGCCCAGATGCTCCAGCAGCGCATAGGCGGCGTAGACGACGCCCCGCGCCCCGCCGCCGGCCACGATGAGGTGGTCGCCGGCCGTGCGGTTGACGATGCCCTCGGTCGTGAGCGCCCGCTCACGCGAGAGCGGCGTCTGCCCCACTCCCTCGAGGCGGCCGACCTCGGCCACCACGATGGCGGTGTCCCTGCGTCCCGGCGCGCCCCGCCGGATCTGCAGTCCCGCCCCGGTGGCCCTGCGGACGTACTTCTGCAACTCCTCCGCAGCGAAGCGCTCCTGCGGCGTTGGGTCCGCGGGGGTGTGGATGGAGGCCACGGGTCTTCCGTCCTCCACCAGGACAATCGCCGACGCCGGCTCCAGTCCGACCGCCACCATCACGGCGACAAGCACGACTAAAGCTCCGCTGACTGGCTCTCGGTTCAGCATGGTCTCCCCTCACCGGGCGGTCGCGATCTCGACCATCTGCGTCCCCTCAATGCGCGGGATGACGAAGTCCACCCGTCCGTTGGCCGCCTCGAAGCCCAGCTCCTCGTCCTCTGGGACGAGCCGCACCGCCGCGACCTGTCCGCCCACACGCACGCTGACGGGCACCTCGTGCAGCGGGATGATGTCCTCGACGATGTCCAGCTCCACGCTTCGCCGCTGTGGGCAGTAGTGCAGCGCGTGCAGGACCAGACGCTCCCGGTCGGGCTGGCGGTTGAGCGTAAAGATGGCGGTGCTCGGCGCCTCCGCGCGCAGAGCCGGCTCGGGCAGCAGCAGCTCGATGGCGTTGCCCACGAGCTGCTTGCACCACTGCGGCGCGCGCTGGTGATACTGCGCGAAGACGGGGTGCATCAGGTAGATGCAGTCGCCGCGCCGCACCGCGCCGGGGTAGTCGGCCTCGCCCTCGATGGGCGTGTGGCGGTGCGAGCAGAAGTGCCGCCAGGTGCGGTTGAAGTATGGGCGCATCATCGGTGAGAGCACTTCGGACTCGTCCATCGGCTCCACCTCCGTGCCGCGCATGTACATCACATACGCGGCGTCGCGCAGGCCCTCGCCGAGCTTCCCGGGCACGATGAAGTCCGGGGAGTAGGGCGCCTCGCCGAGGTATCTCACTCCCAGCTCCTCCAGCGCGAACCGCTCCCCCGCCGGGTCGAGCCCCGAGCGGTGCGAGGCCAGGACT
Organism: Armatimonadota bacterium; assembly: GCA_049975765.1. Classification (GTDB taxonomy): domain Bacteria; phylum Armatimonadota; class Zipacnadia; order Zipacnadales; family UBA5352; genus JAYENL01. Next base: position 12,860 of record JBNGDZ010000025.1, on the reverse strand, counting down.
GCACCACCGCCCGCGACGAACTCGCCGAGCTTCGCGGCGAGCCTCTCGCCCACCGGAATCTCGTCGGCCAGCACGATCAGGCGATAGCCCGAGAGATCCGTCTGCGAGTCGATGACGTCGAACTGGTGACGCAGCTCCTGGAGCATCTTCGTGGCCCCGAATGTGGCCGGCGGGATGGCCCGACCGGTGCCCTCGGGCGCGAACTCCTCCGGGGTCATCACGCCGATGTCCACCACGGCCTCGGCCCCGTGGCACCACGGCTCGGCCGCCTCCACGCGCGCGTAGACCTCGCCCACCAGATCATAGGTCGGCGCCTCGATCTCGCCGGTGGGGTGGAGCTGGTCGCCGATCTCGCAGCGGCAGTTGAGCGCCAGCATCCGCATGCACTCGTACTCCAGCGCCGCGGGGTTGCGGTAGGAGTGGAAGTCCCCCCAGGTGGTGTGGAACCTGCCGGTGTGGGAGATGGTCGGCAGCCCGAGCGTGCGGGCGTAGCGCTGCGCGACGGGGAAGTGCGCGTAGCGCCAGCCGCCGCCGGGCAGTGACTCCAGCTCGAAGTGCGTGAAGTGCTCGCGCATCGCCCGGTGTGCCGGCCCGATATGGCCCGAGTTGTAGAAGATGTTGGCCTCCGGCTGATGCTCCCGCACCAGCCCGCTCATCCGCTCCTGGAACCGCAGCAGCACGTCGAAGGCGTAGCGTTGCCGGTCGGCCTGATCCTCCGGGTTCATGCCCTCTTCAGTCATCCCCTCGACACACCACCGACAGCAGCACGGCGTGGCGTGCACGATGTCGAAGAAGAAGCCATCGCAGTCGAAGCGCTCCAGCAGCTCCGTGGTGTGCTCGACCAGCAGGTCCACGTAGGGGCTGTTGAGGCACAGCCGGCGATAGAACCCGGCCTCGAACGGCCTGGTGCCGATCCAGGAGCCGTTCTCGTCAACGCACAGCCACTCGGGGTGGCGCGTTGCGGTGTAGTGGTCCCACTGCACGGTGGTGTAGATGGGCACCATGATGTCGCGGGCGTGACAGGCCTCGATCTGCCGACCCAGCAGATCGGTCTGCAGATGAGGGTGGACGCGCTCGGGGTGCACCTCGCTGGGGTAGTAGATCCAGCCGTGGTGTCCGCGCGCGAAGCAGGTGACGGCGTTCACGTGCGCCCGCTGCAGCGTCTCGGCGAACTCGTCGGGGTCGAACCGCCCGCCGACGCCGGGGATGTCTCCAGAGGTGTGGAAGTCCAGATGGATGGCGCGGTAGCGCAGCTCGGCCATGATGGCCTCCTCGCTTGCCCGGCTGATGGATCGGTGTGCGCATATTCCCTGCGCGCGCTCGACGTCCTTCGTGGTGAGAGGCCCCGTACAAGCCACATTCCGCCTCTGCTCGCGGGGGATTACGGTTCAGGCCTCTGACACGGCGCACCCCAGGGCCGTTGGCCACTGTGGCTCCGGCACCTCGCCCTGCGGTCGGCCGGCGCGCGGGCGAGACGGGGACGGGAGGAGCCGCGGCACGGCACAGCTGCACCCACCGGTGACACAGGCAGCCGCCTGTCACCGATGCCCCGCTCATTGCCCGATGCGACGATTCGCATGCAACCGCACGCCGCGTTTGACACGCCGAAGCGCGCCGGATTATAATGTCTCAAACTTCTGAACGGAAGGCCCGTCGCGTGTAGCGACGGGCCTGTCAGTATGCTCAGGCGTGACACTCTTATAAGAGTGTTCCCCGCTCGGCTGGATCGGACAGTCGGCGTACTATCCCACAAGGATGGGCGGCGCATTGGCCATGGAATCGAGGTCGAGGCCGGTGGTGGCCGTCATCGAGGCACTCGCAGCGGCCGGCACCGTCGGAGCTATGGCATGGTACACGATGGCGCAGTACTCGGAGTTCAGCTCCCGCATTCGGGCCTACGACGAGAGCGGGGTGGGACTGATCACCATCCTGGCGGTGCTGGCGGCGGGCGGGCTGCTCGCCTTCGCGTTCAGCAAGGTGGAGGAGGCTATCGAGGCCTGGGGGCCGCCTCCGGATAAGAGGGGAGCGGACGACTGACTGTGGTGGAGATCGCCGCAGGCATGACGGTCAATCTCTATCTCCTGACGGCGCTGGGCCTGGGCGTCGGCCTCATCGCTGGCTTCGCGGGCGTCAGCGGCGGCTACCTTCTTACCCCCATCCTCATCGTCATGGGCTTCTCCGCACCAATGGCGGTGGGGACGGGACTGGCGCTGATGACGGCGAACACCCTCATCGCGGTCATCAGACACCAGGAGCTGGGCCATCTCGATCTGAAGATGGGCCTCATCCTGGCGGCGGGGACGATCGTGGGAGCCGAGGGCGGCGTTCGGCTGTTGGACTTTACCAAGGCTGTCAGCGAGGACGTCGCGAACCTCGCCGTTCTGGCGGCCCTGGTCCTGACCCTGGCGGTCGTGGCGGTCTCGATGGCGCGAGAGGTCTGGCGCTGCTCGCGGGAGATGTCGGGGCTGTCGGAGTCTGAGGTCGCCAACCACAGCGGCGATGTGGACACCTCCGCCTGCCACCTGCTGCAGGGCCTGTGCATCTTCCCCCACATCCGCTTCACGAAGTCAAAGCTGCGCATCTCCGGCTGGATCGTCTTCCTCCTGGGCGGAGTCATCGGCGTCATGTCCGGCTTCCTCGGAGTGGGCGGCGGCTTCATGCGGGCGCCCGCGCTGATCTATCTGATCGGTCAGCCCTCGCTGATGGCCGTGGGCACGAACCTGCTGGGCGCCTTCATCGGGGTCGCCTTTAGCTGTCTGCGCCACGCCATGCTGGGCCACGTGCATCTGGGCGTGGCCCTGGTCATGCTGCTGGGCACCGCCATCGGCACGCAGATCGGCGCCTCCGGGACCTCCTGGCTGAAGGGCCTGGCGGTGCGCTATGTGCTGACCGCCTCAATAGCGGCCGCGGTCTTCGGGCCGGCCTTCAAGATGGCCTACTTCCTCACCGGCTCTGAGACCGCTTGGCTCGACCACACGGCCCGGATCGTGACGGTGGCCCAGATCTTCGTGCCGGTGGCTATCATCGTGGCGCTTTTGGTGATGGCCTTCAGGCACTTCCACGGTAAAGGTGTGCCGCGATGGGCACGGCTGCTCATGGCTGGCCGTGAGCAGGCCACAGCGGGATAGCCGCGTCCGCTCACGGGGGCCCGCCCCGACTCCGGGGCGGTGACGGCCGTTCGCCTCAGCCGCAACCTGTGAAGGACCCCACCTCTGCGGCGCGAAACCTCCCCACGATGCGACCGCGCATGATTCCCACCTTTGAAACACAGCGCGCCGAGAGGATGACGGACACTGGATACCGATATCAGGCTCGTGGACATCGAGCCGATCTTCGATGATGAGCAGTTCCGCACCCCCCTCAAGTTCGGCACCGGCGTCATCCGCGCCATCACCTCCTTGACGGTGAGGGCCACGGTCGAGAACCGCGCCGGCGATACCGCAGAAGGCCTCGGGAACATCCTCCTCAGCGACATCTGGGGCTATCCCAGCGCCGAGATGTCCCACGAGGACCGCGATGAGGCCATGCGCGACGTGGCGGTGCGCTTCTGCGAGCTGCTCATGGACAACGCCCGGTTCGGTCATCCCATCGACCTCTACCTGGAGGCGAAGCCGGAGCTGTCGCGCATCAAGGACCAGGTCGGCGAAGAGCTGGACGTCGCCACGCCCATGCCGCTGCTGGGCGCGCTGGTATGCGCGTCGCCCGCCGACGCGGCCCTGCACGACGCCTTCGGCAGGGTCAACGGCATCTGCAGCTACGACGGCTACGGGCCGGACTTCATCGACCACGACCTGTCGCGCTACCTTGGCGCGGAGTTCGAAGGCGCATACATCGAGGACTACATCCACGGCGCCTACAGGCCCCGGATGCCTATCTTCCACCTGGTGGGCGGCATGGACAAGCTGCGCCGCGAGGAGGTCACCGACGATGACCCCGATGACGGCCTCCCGGTCAGCTTAGAGGAGTGGATCGAGCGCGACGGCATCTTCTGCTTTAAGGTCAAGCTCTCCGGCACCGACATCGACGCCGACGTGCAGCGCACCGTCGAGGTCGCCCAGGTCATCGACGAGAACCGCGCGCACATCGGGGCCGATCGCTTCTACCTCTCCACCGACTCCAACGAGCAGAACGTGTCCCCCGAGACCGTGGTGGAGTACGCTGAGAAGCTGTGCGAGGCCTCGCCGATGGCCTACGAGGCGCTGCTGTACTTCGAGCAGCCCACCGAACGGGATCTGAGCGTGCATCGCTTCAACATGAGCGAGGTGGCGCGGCACAGGCCGGTGGTGGTGGACGAGGGCGTCACTGACGTGGAGAGTCTGAAGCTGGCCGAGGAGCTGGGCTGGTCCGGCGTGGGGCTCAAGACATGCAAGGGCCACTCCTCGTCGCTGCTGTATGTGGCTTACGCCGCCGAGCACGACCTGGTGGTCACCGTCCAGGACCTGACGAACCCGGGGCTCTCGCTGATCCACTCGGCGGGGCTGGCCGCGCGCATCGACACCCTCATGGGCGTCGAGTACAACTCGCGCCAGTACCTCCCCTGGGCCGCGCCGGAGCTGCGCGAGAGGCACCCCGACGTCTTCACCGTCCAGGAGGGTCGGATCCGGACCGGCAGTCTGGCAGAGACGGGGCTGGGGTACTGAGACAGCTTCGCGCACCCCGCAGGGTTCCCGCACGCTGAAGGCAAACGACGACGACCGGGCGGACGCGCAGTTCCGCCCCTCCAGAGCCGTGACACACGACGCACAGATGAGATGCCGCGCATCTCAAGACGCCCGCGGCAGGGGAGGTGCTCCTCGATGAAGGGGATCGCCGCCTCGCGGTGAATACTCGCCCACGCACTGAAGGGTCGGCTGCGGCCCAGGTTCCCATACAGGAGTGGAGCGAGATGGCTGACAAGGTCCGGTGCGCCCTCATCGGTGCCGGCGGCATGGCGAACAGCGTGCACTACCCGTCGCTGGCGGAGATGGATGACGTTGAGCTGGCGGGACTGTGCGACCTGGTCGAGGAGAAATGCCATACAACCGCGGACAAGTTCGAGATCGACTACCGCGGTGAGGACTACAAGAAGATGATCGAGGATCTGGACCCGGACGCGGTCTGGGTGCTTATGCCTCCCCACCACCTCTTCGACATCGTGGTCCACTGCCTGAGCCAGGGGCTGAACGTCTTCATCGAGAAGCCGCCGGCCATCACCAGCTATCAGGTGAGGTCCTTCGCGCAGCTCGCCGACAAGAACAACTGCCTGACGATGACCGCCTTCAACCGCCGCTTCATCCCCCTGCTGCAGCAGTGCCG
>JBNGDZ010000025.1:4803-7555 GCA_049975765.1 Armatimonadota bacterium | reverse complement strand
GTCCTCGAGCGCGGGAACATGATCCAGGCGGTGAGCACCTTCTACAAGTGGCACACCGCCGGGCCCTACTACGATGGGGCCGTTGATATCCTCTACTGCGACGCCATCCACGCCGTGGACACGCTGCGCTGGATGGGCGGTGATGTGGAGGAGGTGGTCAGCGACATCAAGCTCAACGGTCGGGACTTCGAGACGAGCTGGATCGCCCTCACCCGCCACACGTCCGGCTGCACCGGGGTGCTGCTGACGAACTGGATGGTCGGCGGCCGCGTCCACCAGTTCGAGATGCACGCGAAGGGAATCTCCGCCTTCTGCAACCCCGAGGAGGACGGCGGGGCGATCATCCACGCCGACGGGGAGCTCAGCTCCGAGGTCATCGGTACCACCGAGGCTGCCGAGAGCCAGCAGCGGCATCACTTCTACGGCTTCTACGGCGAGAACCGGCACTTCATCGACTGCATCAAACAGAGCGTGGAGCCGGAGACCTGCTTCGCGGACGCCACGAAGACCATGGAGCTGGCCGACCGCATCTACGGGAGCCAGTTCTGATCAAGCCGGAACACCGGCTCGCCAAGGGCGCCCGTGGGCGGGCGGCCACCGGTTTGCGCGGTGGCGGCATTCAAGGTCTCCAGACGCCCCGCCTACGCGCGTTCCCCGGAGGTCGGCCTCACCCGGGAAGGTCCCGCTTCCAGTGCGACAACGGGAAACGACGCACGGACCGAGACCACGGGTCTCCAGTGTGCCTGCCACGCAACTGCGATGCATAGCAGCGGCCCTCACTCCGCCTCGAAGACGTGCTCAGGGATCAGCGACAGCACGGGCGGAAGCTGATCGCCCAGCGAGAGACGCACGTCCTCCAGCGTGGTTCCGGTGTCCGCCCGCGTGATCTCCAGGGCCCACGTCTCGCCCGCATGGTCGCCTGCCTCCACCTGCACCGTGACGCGCTCCTCGGTGGGCGTGGTCTGGCCGGTCGCCGCCATCTCCCCCGCCGGGTCGTAGACGTTCAGCCGGGCCGTCTCCGCGCGAAAGCCGCGCACGGTGATGGCGAACTGCTCGGTGCCCTCAGGGACCGCGAAGTAGAGTCGCTCCGCGCCGCCGATAGTCCCCAGGCCCTCCCCTCCGTAGATACCCACCGGCACGTTCGCGCTGGTGATTGTGTAGGACGATGACCCGGCCACGACATTGAGGGCGTAGATGCCGCCCTGCCGTGGCGTGAAGCTGATCGTGCCGTCGCCGAAGGGCACCGTACCCTCGGCGATTGTCTCCCAGGTGAGGTCGTGGGCGCTCCACTCCAGGTCCGCCTCGGTGTTACCCACGCGCCCGATGGTTACGCTCAGGTCAACCGGCTCGCCGGCCGCGGCGTTGACCAGCAGCAGGTTCCGGCGTCGCAGCCTCACCGGCGGCAGCTCCACCCTCTCGCCGGTCGGGTCCGGGGCGCGCAGCCCCGCCTCGCCTGTGCCGATGGCGCTGAAGGCCCACGGGTCGGGCGTCTCGCGCGGCTCCTGCCAGCGCTGCAGCTCCCCGGCCGCGATGGCGTCGTTCGCCCAGGTGAACCACCTCCAGTACTCGGGGTGATCCTCCTGATACTTCGGCCCCTCGTAGAAGATCCAGTAGCCGTCGGTGACGTCGCTGATCATCACCGCGTTCCTGCCGCAGTACTCCGGGTCGGCGCCCCGCACCACCGGGTCGATGCCGCCCGTGTAGTAGTGGGGCAGCCCCGTCTCGGCCACCCTCTGCATCCGCTCGGTGAGCAGCCGCCTGCCCTGCTCCAGGGCCCCGGACTGGGGCAGGAAGCTGGTGGGGCGGCCGTAGGTTACGGCGTCGGCGAAGATCAGCGGCGCCGCCTCGGAGGTCCACGCCGGGAAGGCCGCCTCGAGCATGAAGCGGGTGCCCGGCGCGGGATACATGCAGAACTGAAAGCCCGGATCGTGCGCGTCCACGGCCTCCCGTAGCGTCCGGCAGCGCTCCCGCCAGTGCTCGAGCTGCCAGGCCTCGAACCGGTCGTGGAGGCCCTGGTCCTGCAGCCACTGGTGGCGCTCGGCCGGGTCAAGCTGCGGGATCTGCACGCCCTCGGCTTCAGCGAACATGTCCAGCGTCATCTGATCGTACGACAGGTCGTAGACGCTCCCGGCCATGCGCGGCCCCTCGGCGTAGTTCTCGTAGTCGAGGAAGACGCCCAGCAGGTGGGGATTCTCCGCGCTGATGCGCGCGTACTCCGTGATGTAGCGGGTGGTCCACTCCCAGAACTCTTCGGAGTTGGGGCTCCAGAGGGGCTGCTCGCCGCCGTTGCGCCACACCAGCATCCTGCCCTGCGCCTCCTCCGGATTCTGGACGCCAAGCGTCCCGCGCATCCACACGAGGTGGAAGATGCCGTACTGCTCGCACCACTCGGTCACCTGCCGGACGGCCTCAAGATCGTCATAGCCCCTGCGCGGTGAGTAGACGTTGAAGCCCGCCTCTGCGGCCTCCCTGACCATCCACTCCTCAGTCGTCCAGCCGGCCTCCGGCTGCATCACCTTGTCCACAACGATGCGGAACTTCGCGTCGCGGCCGAGCATCTCCCGCGTCAGCTCCTGAGCCGGGCAGTGCGCCGCCATTCCGACGGTCAGTGTAGCCAGCACGATCGGGGTCAGGCATCTCATCGTATGCGCCTCCTCGGGCGGGACCCACTCTGACCGGCTTCCTGCTGACGCTCGCACATCTTCCGGGCAGGTCGAGCTTCCAGCGCGACAACGGCCGGGCGACAGCGCAG
>JBNGDZ010000025.1:3596-4793 GCA_049975765.1 Armatimonadota bacterium | reverse complement strand
GTCCTGGCTCTCCGAGACCCGGCGGGCATGTCCCCCCTACAGGCCATACCGCAGGAACCGATGCTCGCAGGGGGAGCCGTAGGCCGCCCACATGGTCCTCTCACGCAGGTCGCCGACGAATGACAGCAGCGTGATCGACGGCCTCTCCCCGCCCGTGTGAACGCACACGCCGGTGGACTGTCTCGGGAAGTGCGAGCGCTGTGCCCGGTAGATGTCCGCGCGCTCCAGCGGCTGCTCTCGTCGGCTGAGGACCTGCCAGGCGCGGTAGGCACGCGGGTCCCGCTCCTCCCGCTGGTCCTGCGGAATGCCATCGAACTGCTCGGTGTGATAGGAGTTGGCGTGGGTGATGAAGCCGTCGTCGGGCCGGAGAACCGCCATGTGCTCGGGCATAGTCTCGACGCAGCAGATGTCGCCGACGGTGTCGCCGAGCGTGTAGTTCAGGCACACCATCCGGCGCGTGCGGCGGAGCATCGCCAGCGCATCCTCGGTGCTCTCCTGCGCCAGCAGCATGCGCGCCAGAAAGCTGTAGGGGACGCCCGCTCCGGCCCACTGCGCGCCGCCCGCGGGATACTCGGGTGCGGCGCGGTAGGGCAGGAAGTTCGCCGCGACGGCGATATGCTCCGCCAGGCCGGGACGGCCGACGCTGCCGGCCATCGCGAAGGCGAGGAAGTGCGGACCGTCGTCCGGCCGCCCGTGCAGCAGCACCATGTAGGGCTGCCACCTGATCCACCAGTCCATGTTCCAGGCCACCAGGCTGGATCCATCTGTCTTCGCGGCGATGCTGGTGCAGCCGTCAGGCACGGTGGCCATGGCCTGCTTGCGCATGCAGCCCTGCCAGGAGTTCATCTCCTGCGAGCAACTGAGCCGGAACACCTCCTCGAACTCCAGGCCCGCCCCGTCGGCGATGCCCCGCACCTCCTCAACCAGCTCCGGCGCCTCGCGCTCAACGTGCGGGAGCGCCTGCATCGCTACCCGCCGGCCCTCCTCGAGGTAGTCCGGATCGAGCAACATCCGGTCGAAGTGCTTGGACAGGTCGTGAATACGCTCGCGACACTGCTCTCCGTACTGCCGGCCCATCTCGTATCGCGAACCGGCCATCTCGACGACCTCGAAACGTACTGCCTTGCGCATGTGGCATGCCTCCTGTCGCGACAGAAACGAAAGCAGCGGCAATAACGGCGGGCCGAACAGCGGTCC
>JBNGDZ010000025.1:0-3586 GCA_049975765.1 Armatimonadota bacterium | reverse complement strand
TCGGCGGAGAGGGCGTCCTGAGGCTCCAGCGTTGTCTTCTGGAGCCGGAGCCGGCCCCTTTCCCCTGCCTATCGTCAGTTCCCGAGCTGCCACTCGTAGATCGACGGGACGGGCGGCGTCGGGCGCGGCGGCAGGTCCCCCTCCGGCAGCGGATGGACCTCATTGCCCTCCATCACCGCCGGCTCTCCCATCCCCTCGACCAGCCTCCCGTTGCCGCCGTAGAGGGCGTTGTCGATCAGCTCCACGCCGATGCAGTCGGGTGTGCGCAGGCGCAGCATCGGCGCGTTCTCGTCCTGGAGCGCGAAGACGTTCCCGCGGATGATGTGGTCGAAGCTGGCGTCCTTGGCGTCCACGCCCTCGCCCTCACTCACGACGAAGCGGTTGTAGAGGATCAGCCAGTTCTCGTTCATCCCGCCCATCCACACCCCGTCCCGCTCCGAGGTCACGTCACAGCCCCAGACCACGTTGCGGGGCCCGTTGGGGCCGTGGGCGGTGTCCTCGGGCGGGGAGGCCCACATGCCGTATCCGTAGGAGCCATGGCCGCGGCGCGAGGTGATGACGCAGTTCTCGAACAGATTCTCGTTGGTCCAGCCCGAGTGCCATTGCCCGTCGCTCTCGTGGAAGACCCCGTTGCGGATGACGTTGCCGGAGGCGGCCCACTGGTAGAGCGGCGCGTGGCGGAGCCTGAAGGTCTCCACGTCCTCCATGAGGCAGTCGAAGCAGTGATCCCAGCCGCAGTAGGCCGTCCCGCCCCCGCCCTTGAACCAGGCGTCATCGAAGACGCAGTCGCGGATGGTGCAGAACTTGGCCATGTGCCCGTAGACCGGGTTGCGCCCGCACATGTGCACCGTCACGGCGCGCGCCCAGCAGTCCCACGCATAGAGGAACTCGCTGGTGGTGATCCACAGGTTCTCGGTCTGCTCGATGGTGAGGTCCTCCAGCCCGCAGCCGCGGATGACCTGCAGCCTCTGCACGTAGGAGCCGTCGATGACCGGGAACTCGATGCGCAGTGGCTGGTCGAAGCTGATGGTGGTGCCGTCGATGGCGACGATCTCGTACATGTTGCGCCGGTAGCTGCCCCACTGGCAGGCGTTACGGGTGAGCTGCTTCCAGCGCTCGGTGGCCGGCCCATCGATGACCACCACGTCGCCGACCTCCAGCCCCTCGGTGCTCTCCAGCACCACCTGCATGGCGCCGCGCTCGCCGTCCTCGGCGAGCGGCAGCCTCGGTCCGGCGTATCCGCCGCCCACGAAGCCGATGGCGATGTTCAACCGCGGCACGTCGCGGTCGTCATCGTAGCCCGCATCGAGGATGATCGGCATCTCCAGCCGCCTCTTGGTGCCGTCGGCATACGTCCCGATGCCGATGAGCGTGTGCTGACCGTCCTCAAGCTCCTCGAAGGCCCTCCGGGCGCTGACGCCAACCGCGAAGGTGTTCCCGGAGTGAGTGCTGCGCTCCCAGTCGCGCAGCACCACGTCGTCGATGGCGATGCGCATCTGCTGCAGGCCGGTCGGGGCGCAGTGCAGCTCAATGCGCGTGTTCGGGCCGACCCGCCCGCCCTCCTCGGGAGTGTAGAAGCGGATTCCAGCCTCACCGAGGCCGTAACGGAAGATGACGCGGGTGCTGTCCGCGCCCGCACCCCGGATGACCACGCCGTCGTGGCGCACCGTCCGGTCGAGGTGCCAGGTGCCCTCGCCGAGCAGGACCGCCCCGCCGCCCTGCTCGCCGGCGGCGCGGCAGGCGGCATCGAGGGCGTCCGCGTCATCGGCGTCATCATCAGGCAGGCCGCCGAAGTCCGCGACGCTCGTAACGGCCGGCACGTCGGGAATACCGCCCTGCACACCCGCGCGGGTCCAGTCGGGATACACCAGGCCGTCGGGCCCCACCACATCCGCCGGCGTGAGTCTCTCGGTCTGGTCGGGGTCGATCTTGTAGGTGCCCTCCCAGGGCGGCCTCATGCCCTCCACTCCCAACTGCACGATGCGCAGGTCGTCGAAGTAGCCGGTCACCTTCGCGGCGTTGTAGCTGTGGAAGTAAAGCTCCAGGGCCACAGCATCATCGGGCGCGTAGACGCGGTAGGAGAACGGTCGCCACCGCTTCTCGCTTCCGCTCATGCCCGCCACGTGCGGCTCGGGAACCAGGTTGTTGCCCGCAGCGTCCAGGAAGCCGCAGTAGATGCCCAGCCCCCCGCCCGAGACCGGGAAGTACTGCCCGCGGATCTCGAAGATGCCGGGACCCTCGATCTCCAGCGGCGTGGCGCGAACGTTGGAGCCCTTCCCGTCGATCTCGTCCACGATCTTCAGGGAATGCGTGCCACTGTGAGCCTGCTCCTGCGACAGCGAGCCCATCGGCGGATCGCCCAGCACCTCCCAGCCCTCCAGCCCGTCCTCGAAGCCGGGATTGGCCAGGGGCTGGTCGATCTCCTCGGCGCGTGCGCCATACGCAAGCGCGATGAGGATGAGAGCCGCGGGCGTCGCCAGTCGTCCCCACATGAGCCTCGCCTCCCCGTGGTGCCCCTGTTGCTGCCGAGCGGGGGAGAGCCTTCTCTGACGATGGCGCGCGTCCCTTCTGAGGCGTGCGCTGCTCTCGCGTCACTGACCTTCGCGCGGCGACTGCTTCCCCCACCCAATTCCAGTCCGGGGAGGCGGCAGAGGGCTGTGCTCTCCGGCCGCCGAGGAATGCTCTTGCTGTTCCGTGGTCGGGCTGGAAGCCCGACCTACGCGACGGATGGAATCGGTGCGTTGTTGCCGGAGCCATCTCGTGGGCGGAGGCTCTCCTCCGCAGGCCGTTTCCGGTCGTCGGGCTGGAAGCCCGACCTACGCAACGGATGGAGCCAATCCTTGGGACGCATGCTGGAGACCTCTGGAGACCGCGCAGCGGTCTGACTCAGTCCGTGGGGCCCGTTGCCGGAGGGCGGATCCCGTGCACGAGCGGAGCTCGGACGCCCATCCGCTCTGTCACGGGTGCCGGCCGTCTCGCGGCGTCCCGAGAGGGGCAGGACCACACACGCGCGGCGAGAAACAGCCTCACGTTCGGCGTCGGACGAAGGGAGAGCCGCCATGACCGGGCGCGAGGTCGCGCTGGCGACGCTGCATCGCGAGGACGTCGCCGAGCCCTGCATCACCAACTGCTGGATCACCAACTCGGCCTATATGAGCCGGGTGGTCGGCCGCGACTACTGGTCCGACCGGGAGGGCGTGTTCGCGGAGTTCGTACGGCGCACCGGCGCGAACTTCGTCCCGCAGTGGTATCTGCCCGGCGAGGCCCAGCGCAAGCTGGAGCAGGGCGAGATCATGCACGCCACCCGCCGCCACGAGCAGGCCGGCTTCCGCTCGCCGGAGGATGTAGTGCGCTGGATCGAGCAGCTTCCCGACGAGCAGGCGGTGAGGCGCGACTTCGACCTCGAGCAGGCCGCCGAGGACTATGCTGCGGCGGTCCTCCAACACTCGGAGTTGATGGGTCCCGATCTGCTGGTCATCGACTCCTTCGGCCAGGCGGACTTCATGGGCGGCTACACGCGCTGGGGCTACGAGAACTACCTGCAGGCGGCGGCGCTGTATCCCGACGCCGTGCGGCGCTACTACCA
>JBNGDZ010000024.1:0-18835 GCA_049975765.1 Armatimonadota bacterium | reverse complement strand
CTATTACAGTACTGCTGTTCCTTCTCCTCCCCGCGTGCCTTTTCGCAGAAGAGCCATCCTGGACCGACGCGCTGCTGGATAAGGTGGCGGAGATAGACGGCAGGTTTTACGGCGCCGCTGCGGAGCGGCTCGACCTGTGGAAGGGCGGAACAACCGGGGAAGAGCCCGTCGGCGGGGTCGAAGCACACGCCACCGCTGTGGGGGATGGCCATAGGTCCGCGGCCCTCCCACTCCCACGGCTCCTCGGGCTCGAGGATCGGGTTGCCCTCGTAGAACTGCGGCCGGTGATATGTGCGCGAGAGCGTGGTCTCCTCGATGAGGAAGTCGTCCACGAAGAGCTGCCTGCCGACGTCAATCGGCATAACCTCGGGCGGCGACAGCAGATAGGGCGGGGTCACCGGATCGGGCGTGAGCCTCTCGCGCCGGGGTGGCCACGTCTGTGGCAGCCGGATCCCGTTGCAGAGCACCTCAGCACACTCCTCAAAGTTGGCCGAGACCGACGCAGCCCTGCCGGGCATGATGAGTTGAGTGGAGGCCGCGGTCGGGTTCCGCACGGTCAGGGCGTCCCCGCTCCAGCCCGCAAACACCTGGCCAGGCGGCGGGGCTCCGGCGGTGATGTGCACCGTCGATCCCACCGCATGGGTTCCACTGCCAGTCCCGTCGGCGACCGTGAGCGGATACATGGGCACCGGCCCCATGATCTGATCGATATCGGCTCGTGATAGCGCCGCGTTGTAGATGCGCACGTCATCGATCTCGCCCTCGAACCACTTGGTCCCTGACTGGTTGCCCCGCCAGTTGCCGATGGCCGCGCTGTTGACCGACGGCGCGTCCACGGCCGCGGTCGAGGTGAGAGGCGGCGCCCCGTCCACGTGGAGCTCATGGTGGTCGCGTGCGCGGGATACGCCGGCCAGGAAGTGCCAGCCGCCGTCCCGCACATCAACGGGATCCACGACCTCGGCCTCTGGATGCGAGTTGCGGACGTTCCACTTGGGCTCGCCGCGCCGGGAGAGGTAGAGCTGCACGCGCCGGCTGCTGTTGGCTGCATGCTCCTGTATGACGGCCGTCATCTCCCGATCCTCCCGACAGGAGGTGCGGATCCAGGCCGTGAAGCTGAACGGGTACTGCTCCACGGTTCCCAGGTCCGGGAGGACCACGAGATCGTCCTCACCGTCGAAGGAGAGCGCGCGCCCTCCACCATGGCCGTCAACCCACGCCGGGCCCCCCTCCAGCCTCCCGTCGTGGCCGTGGCCGGAGAGGTCGTGCACCACCGTCCCGCCGCCCTCGTCGAGACCCCACCACCCCACCAGATTGGCGTCCGGCTCCGCCCCATCAGCGAGAATGGGCGGATGCACTGCGCCCAGGATCCCGCATAGGCAGGCTGCACTCAGCGCAATACGGCCGAGGCGCCGGCGTCCCCGGTTGCAGTCCTCAGCGTGCATGGTAACCTCGCAGGTACACTGCGCTGGTCACGAAGCTGGCGGCCCGAGCGCGCTCAGTCGTCCAGCCTCAGGATTCGCTGGGCGTTCTCGTGCGTGATCTTGTCGAACGCCTCCTGGCTGATCTGGCCGTTGTCCCGCGCAGCTTCCAGGAAGTTCTTGAGGTGAACGAGCACGTCATTCCTGTTGCTCGGCCGGCAGACGTCGGTGCCGAAGCAGAGACGGTCCTGGAACTGCTCGAGGAAGTGGTAGCCGAACTCCGGATCGCGACTGACGGCGTTGAAGCCGCTGCCGGCCGACAGATCGCCGTAGATGTTGGGGTAGCGGCTCATCAGCTCCGGCACCCGACCGCCCTCGACGACCGGGCCCTTCGGGTAGCCGCCCCACTCGTCCTCGCCGACGTCACCGCTCATGAAGGCCCACCAGGACTGCGAGTGGGCGAGGAAGATCAGGTCGGGGTGGTCCGCGATCTGCTTCTCGAGGCGCGGCAGGCCGAAGTCGTCGATCAGCCCGTAGATGTTGCCCTCGCGGTTCGCCACGTGGAAGGTCAGCGGCATCTCGCACCGCTCCGCGTGGTCGAGCAGGTTGGTGACCCGCGGGTCGTCCCACCACAGGTTGGCGGTCATCTCGCCGATCCCGCGGCAGCCCTTCTCCTTGTAATGCTCGATGACCCAACTGAGGTCGAAGTCAGACGAGTTCACGCTCAGGCGCGGGTCGATGTTGCAGAACGGGATGAACCGCTGCGGGTACCGCTCGGCGATCATGAGGATGTCCTCATTGCTCTGGGTGAGGACGTTGCACTCCGGGATGGTGAGTGGCAGCATGACGCCGCGGTCGATGCCGACCTCGTCGTACATCTCGATGAACCGCTCCGGGGAGGCCGGCCCTTCGCTGTCAGGCGTCCACCCGATGTCCGAGATCGCTGCGATGTGCATGTGAATGTCGATGAACATGCCCGTCCCTCCAGTCGTGTAGCCACCGGCGCGCCGCTGCAGAGTGCCAGACGTTGGCGTATCCTCCGACGTCACGACAGGACGCCCTCGCCCGCCAACACCGGGCGGCAGACGCCTCGTTGCATCCCGCCCTCACGGCCAGTCCCCGGTTCAGCCCGTCGCCTCGATGACCACCCGCGTCGGCCCCGCGAGGTCCACAGCCACCTCAAGCACGCCATCGGCGTCAGAGCGTACGGTCGTCACCTCGCCGGCGGTCACGTTATAGGGCGCATTCGGTCGCACCGGGAAGTCGCCGTCGGCGATCCTCAGCGTCATCCGCCCGCTGCCGCTGATCGCCAGGGCGATCGCCTCGCGGTCGTACCGGGCGCAGATCACGCTGGCGGGGTGGTCCGTGCTGGCCGAGACGGGGATCCGCCTGACGACGGCGCTCTCCTCGCGGTCAAGCTCCACGAGCGTGCGCACCCCGTCGGCGTCAACGCGCGTCATGAACTCGGCCGGCACCGGCATCCCCAGAGCATTGTAGCGGTAGCCCAGGTGCAGGTGCCGGTCGCCCCTCCAGGCGTAGACCCCCGAGCGCATGGTGACGATTCGCTCCCTCCCTTTCACCGTCCCGGGTCGCAGCTCCTGGATGGTTATCGGGTACATCTGTTGGGGCAGCGACGGGTGGGTCAGCTCGCCCTCCCCGTAGTAGAAGTAGAGGTTCGCCCACCGCAGCTTGTCGAGTACGTCGCGGTAGACGTCCGCCTCGCTGCTAATGCGCGAGGGGTTGCCCAGCGACGCCGATGTCTGCGCCAGGTGCACGTCCGGTCCGGCGATGCACTCCTGGTCCACGATCAATGGCAGCCTGCCCACCGTGCGCGTCACCACAGGGCTATTGGCGACGATCACGCCGCCTCTGTCCGCGATGCGGCGGGTGAACTGCACCATGGAGGGCTGCGACAGCAGCAGGACCGACCCGACCTGGCGCGTCACCGTCTTCGTCTCGGGGTCGATACGCACCGTGTGTCCGTCCCAGCGGTCGTACGTCCACGGCGAGCCGTAGCCGAGCATGAAGCCGTCCATGAAGGCACCGTCGCAGCCGATGTCGTCGATGAGCATGTCGGCTGCCCGCATCATGGCGTCATGGAACGAGTTGCCCGGCGTGGGGTAGAAGATGTACCAGCGCCAGCCCTCCTCGTAGCGCTGGCGGCTGAAGTAGGGGCTATTGGCGTAGTTGTGGGAGTAGGTGACCTGATTGCCGTCTGCGTCCACCACGCGGGAGTCTGGAAACAGCTCTTCGGGGCGGTTGGTCGAGAACAGGCTGTGCGCGATGTGGAACATCAACTTCAGGTGCGGATGCCGGGCGCGAATGGCCGCGAACTGGCGCCGCAGTCGGGCCCGCTCCTTGGGCAGGTGGATGAACTCGATGCCCTCGATCTCGATCTGGGGGTCGTCGGCGACATGGGTCAGGCATCCAAAGGACCCGTAGCGGAGCTTCCGCAGCTCCACGTACTCATCGGAGACCCCCTCGCGGGGGATGAAGGCGAAGCCGCCCTCGATGGTCGTGCCGTTCCGCCCCTCATCGCGCCGAACCGCGTTGATGAAGTCCCAGTAGTCGCCGCGGGTGCAGGGGTAGACGGCCCACTCGAGGGTGTAGGATGCGCCGGGCTGAAGGCCGAACATGTCGTCCGCCATCCCGGCGCCCCCCTCCCGGGCGTACATGGTGCCGTGGACGATGGAGACGTCATCCAGTGGCAGCATTCCCACGCCCAGGTCATCCCAGGCCACGAACACGCTCTGGCTGTGGCTGTGCCTGCGCTCGATGGCGTTGGGGTGTCCGGCGACCGCCCACTCCGAGAAGGGATCGCCGCCGGCGTCGAGCCGGTTATCGATGATGACGCCCAGCACCTCATCGGTGCGATTGCGTATCGTGTCGTGCACGTCGATGCGGGTGTCGCCGCGGCGGATCCGACGCACGACGCCGTAGTGCGGCCCCTCCGCTGTCACATCCCAGGCGTCCTCCGCGAGCTGCCTGGTGCGGACTCGCCACCCGTCCTGGCCCTCAGCATCGCGCTCACCCGCCAGCAGCCTGTTCTCGCCACCGCCGGGGTAGGAGTAGGAGGACTCGAAGGGCAGGCGCCTTCCCGCGGCGTGCACCGTGAATCCGCCGCCCGGATGCACCTGCAGGTCATAGGCAGCCGGGCCGGCGGCCTGAGGCAGCGGCGGCACGACCGCGCCAGGCGGCGGCGCACGAAGCTCGTCGAACGGGTGGCGGACCGTCAGCTCCGAGGTTACGCTCAGGCCTCCCGGTGCGGTCAGGGCCGCATCCACGCGGTAGTCACCCGGAGGCAGATCGGCCAGGTCGAACTGCGCGGCTACCTTGCCGGAGTCGGGCAGCGGGGCGAACTCCTGAGCCTGGATCGCCCGGCCGCCAGGGGGCATCAGCCGCGTCTGCAGGCGGGCGTCGTCCGGGCGCGGGAACACGCCGCGATAGTCGTAGAGCACCAGCAGCCGCTGCCGATCACGGAAGCGGTAGGGTACGGTGCGGAGGCGATCGAACCAGGTGGTGTCGGCCCCGTAGCCGCCGGCGGTGCGCTTGTAGCGCGTCTGGATCTCCTCCGCGCCAAGCGCTGCGCCGTAGACCCGCACGTCGTCGATCAGTCCCTGGAAGTGCGCCCCCGTGGGAACGCCGGCGCCGCCCACCACCGCCCCCATCGAGAGCCTCCCGCCCTGCGCGATCTGCTCGAACTGCGAGTCGCGAGAGCCGACGCGCTCGCCGTTGACATACAGCGCCATGGTGGTGCCGTCGAAGGTCCCCACGATGTGGTTCCACGCGCCCACCTCCACGGGCGCCTTGAGGTTGTTGCCGCCGCTGGAGATGTACCACCAGCACTGGCCATCTCGGTACATCGTCAGGCCGTAGCTGCCGGTGGACTTGCCCACGATCAGCGGCTCGCCGGCCGGGACGGCCAGCGGTTGCACCCAGGCCTCCAGGCTGACGGCCTCCCTCAGGTCGAGGGACGTCCCGGCGCCGCAATCCACGTAGTCATCGACGCCGTTGAAGGCCAGCGCGTGGCCCTCCCCCCGCTCCACCCTGCTCGGACCGTGCAGGCGGCCGTCGTTGCCCGCCCCGCTCAGGTCGCGAGCGATGGGGCCATCGCCCTCGTCGAAGGTCCAGTAGCCCACCAGGTCGGCATCCCCCTGCGCCGGGCCTGCTGCGCCGGCGCTCGCCGCCACGAGGATGACCGCCATCAGCCTGATATGCATACGAGAATCTCCCTTAGATCGCCGGCTCCAGCGCGTCCAGTCGCACGCCCTCGCCGGTCGTACCAGTCCACGCCATCGGCCGTCGGGACGCTGAGGTCATCGGAGGACCATCGCTCTCACGCCCGGGCGAGCTCGAAGTGCTCGATGGCGGCGATGATCCCGCCCTCGATGGTGTCCACGATCTCGTCGATGATCTCACGTGTGACTATCAGCGGCGGGGCCAGCACCAGGATCTCGCCGTTGTTGCGCAGGATCATGCCGTTGCGGTGGGCGTAATCACGGACGAAGCCGCCGACGTTGAGGGCTGTATTCAGCGGCTCGCGGGTCTGTTGGTCCGCGACCAGCTCGACCGCCTGCAGCATCCCCAGGCCCCTCACATCTCCCACGATCGGGTGGCGGTAGAGCGCCTCCAGTCGCTCCCGCAGGTAGGCGCCCATCTCTGCCGCGCGCTCGACGAGCCTCTCCCTCTCGAAGATATCGAGCACCGCCAGCACCGCGGCGGCGCTGATGGGATGGCCCGCGAAGGTGTGTCCGTGCCGGAAGTCGTGCTCGGGGCGTCGGAAGACGCCCGCGATCTCCTGCGTCGTCAGCACCGCGCTCATGGGCGCGAAGCCGGCGGAGAAACCCTTGCCCAGGCACAGGAAGTGGGGGGCCACGTCCCAGTGCTCGCAGCAGAACATGCGACCGGTCTTGCCCATCCCCACCTGGATCTCATCGTAGATCGTCAGTATCCCGTGCCTGTCGCAGAGCGCCTTGAGCTCGGGGAGGTAGAAGTCCGGGGGCACCGGGTAGCCCACATTGGAGCCTGGGATGGGGTCGAGGATCATCGCCGCGATGCTCTGCGGGCCCTCCCACTCGATGATGGCCTCCGTGTTGCGCAGTGCCATGCGCGCCGACTGCTCGGGATCCAGGCCCAGCTCGCAGCGGTAGGGGTTGGGGGCCATCACCTGCACGAAGCCCGGCGCGGTCGGCGGCTGCACCTCGCGGAACCACTGCAGGCCGGTGGCCGCCATCGCACCCATCGACGCGCCGTGATAGCTGTTGCGGCGGTAAAGCACCTTAGTGCGAGTGCGCTCACCGATCTCCCAGAAGTACTGCCGGGCCATCTTGATCGCGGACTCGGTGGCGTCCGAGCCGTCGCTGACGAAGAAGCTGACCTGCAGGTCGTCGGGGGCCAGTGCCGCCAGGCGCTTCGCCAGCTCGATGACCACCGGCGTCATACAGTCGTGGTAGACCGGGTAGAACTCGATCTGGCGCATCTGCTGGAGCATCGCCTCGTGGACCTCCGGCCGGTGGTGGCCGCAGACGGTGGTCAGCAGCGAGGCGAAGGTGTCCAGGTACCGGCGCCCGTCGGTGTCGTAGATGTAGCAGCCCTCACCGCGCTCGATGATCTTGGCGCCGCTGCGCTCCACGTCCTCGTAGTGGCTCAGACTGATCAGCAGGTGCCGGGCCGCATCCTCCTGCATCGCCTGCGTGCGCTGGCTGTGCTCGATCTCCAGCCCCGCGTCGCCTGGCGTGTCCATGGGCCGTGCGCCTCCTCCGAAAGCGACATCGCAGGGAACGGTGGCGGACCTGCAGAGAGCCGGAAGGTGGCTCTACAGCAGCTCCTCGTTCGCCCGCTCGAGCACGCCCTCCAGCTCGCGCAGCGTGTCATCGGGTAGACCTGGGGGCTCCCAGAGCTCGAGGTTGGCGCGCCAGCGCTCCTCGCACAGGTCCAGGATGTGCCTCTCGCCGCCGACCTCGCTCGCGCCGCCTGGCACGCTCAGCGGGAACAGCTCCGAGGTCCACAGATCCCGGAAGTGCTCGAGCGTGTGCTCGGTGGCCAGGAAGGTCTCCCCGCCCTTCGCGCAGTCGCGGATGTCCTCGAATGCCAGCGTGGCCTCGCTGACCTCGACCTCGTCCCTGAGGGCGAACTGGCTCCTGCGTATCTCCATGTCGAGCATGAGCTGGGTTGGCGAGCCCACGCCGCCGTTGTCGAGTGTGCCCATGCCGGGATAGGGGATCTCGGGAGTGTCCGTCAGCCGCGCTCGCGCGCCGCCGGCGTAGAAGTTCTCGTAGACGGCCTGCAGGCCCGGCCGGCTGGTGGAGGGGCTGAAGTAGGTCTCCGCCCACACATGCCCACCGAAGTGATCGTCGAAGAGCTTCTGCACTCCGACCGTCGCCATTACGCTCTCCGGCCCCGCCGAGGCCGCGTCGGCGGTGCGCATGTCGGCGACGGTGGTGATCATGCGCCCGGTGATGTCGCCGTCCGGCGCCAGGCAGTAGGCGGCCGCCATGCAGCCGAGGATCTCAGCCGCGCCCACCAGGATCGTCCCCGCCACCGTCACCGGCGCGGACACCCCCACCGCCGGCATGGAGGCGGCGTGGTAGCGGTTCACGCCCAGTCGGGCCCGCTCCAGCATGTCCTCCCCCGCCCACCGGTCGAGGATCAGCGGTGAGATGAGGCACTGCGACCCTGCGAGGTATCGCGCGTCGCCGGCCTGTCCGCTCATGATCTCGCCGATCTCCACCAGGTACTTGATGCTCTCGGCGTTCATGGCCTCGATGCCGTCCACCTTCGACGTGTACTGCAGCGCCAGCACCAGCGAGGCCAGACGCTCGGTCGGCTGCGGCACGTCCTGCCGGTACCACGTGCTGATGTAGCCGATCTCCGGCGTGGCCTCGGCGAGCTTCATCATCTCGATCAATACGTCGGTGTTCACGGGCAGCAGCCGGTCGCTCTCGTAGTCATAGTACTGGGTCGGCCCGCAGTCGAAGGCCGACATGAGGAACTCGTGCCGCATCCGCTGGCGCATCTGCTGCTTCTGACCGGTCCACATGATCCAGTGCGCCCAATCCGGCCCGCACCACGGCACCAGGTCTTGATCGTCGTCGTCCTCGGGCCGGGTCGTCTCCAGGTAGGCCACCAGCTCGTCGATGAGCTGGCCGGGGATGCGGATCCTCCCGCTGGGGGCCTGGGAGCAGCCGCGGGCGAGCATCCTCTCGGCGAGATCCTCGTGATCCACCTTCAGCCCGACGTCGGCCAGCAGCTCCAGCGTCCGGTCTCGCAGCAGCTCAGTATTCAGCCGAAGTCCCATGGCTGCCCATCCTCTCACGAGGCCGATAGGCACTACGAGCACATCGCGGCGTGCCTTCCCGCCCGACGGCGCCCAGTCCTGCCCCCGGCTTTGCGGGCAACGACACTCGCGCCACCTCACGTGCCAGCCCTCGGGGCATTCTCCGCTGTCCTGATACCCGGTCCTGGGGCTACTGAGCACGCGCCGGACGGCGCGAAAGCTCCCGGACCACGGCCCGTGCCTCCCGCACCGCGCCGACCGCGGGCTCCTGCGTGACGCGTTCATACGTGAAGCTCTCGAGCACCGCGTCCAGCGTCCGGAGGTCTCGTTCGGCGGCCTCATCGGTCTGCTGCGTCAGCCGATCGCGGAGCAGCCGGACCTTCTCGTAGGCCTCAATGCCGTCGCGGAGCTGCTCGAAGCGGATGGAACTGCGGTCGCCGGGGTAGACGAGGAAACAGTCACCGGCAGGCCATGTTACATAGCTGGTATCGTAAAGCGGGTCCTCCACCCAGCTATCGTAAGCCCACCTCAGGAAGCCGGAGTATCCCTGGGCGGCGGCGTACCACCCCAGCCAGGCGGCCTCGGCAGGAGGGGAGAACGTGAAGGTGTTGGGCCGCCCGGGGCCACAGCACACGTAGAATGTGGTGGGCTTGTTGCGTTCGATGCGGTCGCGGGCGATCTCGGGGCTCAAAGGCGGCGAGATGAAGACGGACCAGTCATCGATCCGGTCCTTCAGCTCCGGCGTGTTGCTGCCGGCCAGGGCCACCTTCAGTTCGGGCGCCGCCTCGCGCAGGAAGTCGAGCGCCGGCCGCATCAGCTCCAGGGGCCGTTCGTCCATCGCGATGAAGGTCCTCTCCAGCCAGCCTCTGCGCCGTAGGTGCGCGATGAAGCTGCCGATGAATGGGGTCCAGGTTCTCTCGAACGTCTCGTCCCGGGGGTGGAAGCGCAGCGACTCGAAGTCTCCTGTCGCCTCGTCGAGATACCGCGCCTTCATCGTCCAGGGAAGCATGGAATAGCACGTGATCGCCTCGCGAATGCCGCACTCCTCGCACAGCTCGACGTAGCGGTCGAAGTCCGTGTAGTCGAAGCTCCAGGTCCCGTCGGCATGTCTGACCCACTTCACCATCGATTCATACGGATCGTAGGTCTGTGTGCCCCAGGGCTGGTGCACGATGGTGGTCGTGGCGCACTTCTGCCCCGCCTGTGCAAGGCGCTTCAGGTGCGGCTCCAGCAGCCTCAGGTGTGCCTTCGACCACGGCGCCACATGATGATACCGGGCCATGGCGTAGGGATTCTGCCACAGGTCCAGGTGGAACTGCCACTGAGACGGGGGCGGAAGAGTCGGCTGCTGCACCTCCAGCTCCAGGTCGAAGGTTAGAGACTCGCTTCCGGCCGCTTCCACGACCAGCTCACCGCGGTAGTCGCCGGGCGGGACATCCGCCGGAACGTCGATGGTCACCCATACGGGCCTTACGCTGCGCGAAGGCAGGTCAAGACGCTCGCGAGTGTCCAGGACGTCGGCGACCAGCCGACCGTCGGCCAGCACGTACCGTACGAAGTGCGCCCTTACCGCCGACGCCGGAATCTCGCCGGCGTCGCTGCGCAGCGGGTGCGTGATCATGCGCACCTGCTGCTCCCCGCGCCCGCTCCACAGCACGATCTGGCAGCTCACCCGCTCGCCGCGCCAGGCGGCGTCCGACCACTGCATCGCCGCACCACCGGACGTGCTGCTCTGGGGCGGAAGGTCGCGCTCGTAGCGCTCGAAGATGGAGCCGACCGTGCCCGTCAGCCCAGCCGGGACGGTCGGCCACCTCCTTTGATGCTCTAGCTCTCGCGCAAGCATCTCGTCTGGCAGAGCGTAGCCCTCAATCTCAACGATGTGCCCGCCGGCGGTGTTGCTGACCGAGTTGTGCGTGAAGGTCACGCGCACGTAGCGCGGCTCGGCCGTCTGGAACGTGAAGCGCTCGCCGCCCGGGCCGGCGGGTGCGGTATTGCCGCGATTGTCGGCCAGCACCTCCCAGCTCTCACCGTCAAGGGAGCCCTCGATGAAGTACTGATAATACCGACCGTCCCCCCAGTAGGTCCACAGGCGGATGTGGTTCAGCTCCACGGGCTCGCCGAGGTCAAGCGCGAGCCATACGGGTATGTTCTCGGCCGCCCAGTGATCTCCCGCCCTCTCATGCCGGCCATCGACTGCCAGTCGCGGCTCCTTCTCGTCCCAGTGCGAGGACGCTTCCACGGACGCCCCCAGGAACAGATTGTGCTCGGGCGACACCGGCGCTGGCCCCGGCGGCTCATACTCGGCGTGGGCCGGGGGGCCGGCCGACGCGCTTACGACGCAGAGGGCGGCGACCAGCGCAACGACGCCGATGCGCACCGCCGAGCCCGGGAGCTGAGACAGCCCTGACCATGCTACGGCCGCCAGCACGATGAGCATCGCCCGGACATCACACACAATCGAGAAGCGACTGAGCCTGCGGCTGGACTTCACACCGATCAGCCCCTGATGGCTCCATGGGTTGCGCGTGGGAGCGACATAGAAAGTTCCGTTGGCGCTGGCGCATTCCTTCGTGGCAGCGCTGGGCTCGGCGTTCATCCATTAAGTTGCGGACCGATCGGGCGACCGTTGCTGCAGGGCAGGTGCCGACCCAATGGAGGAACCGGTGCGGAACACGGGCAACTCCCGGCGTGCGCACAGAACGGGCGACGAGACAGGACGCGGTCGTTTGTGGAGGAGAGCGATGTACGCGATGATCGACGGGAGCGCAGCAGCGTGGCTGACGGTGATCGTGGCAGCGCTGTGCATGTACGCAGGGCAGGCCGAGGCAGCGAAGCCGCTGCACGTTCCGGAGGGCTTCGCGCACAGCTTCCCCACTGACGAGGGGTATCGTGGCGGGGCGATGGTGAAGCTGGCAAACGGGAACGTACTGCTGGCCTATGGCAGGCCGAGGGACCTGCGGGGCGCGATCGGGTCGGTGAAGCTCTACGGGGTGGAATCGCCGGATGGCGGCATTACCTGGGGACCGGAGCGGCTGCTGGAGCACAACCCCGACTGCCAGACGGGGCGGCCCTCGTTCCTCCGCGCCGCCGACGGCAGGATATGGATGTTCTACTACGGATACGTGGGATTCGGCGGGCGGACCGATAACTCCCAGAGCGACCTGTGGGCCGTCTACAGCACCGATGAGGGCCAGACCTGGCAGGGCCGTCGCCGCATATTCGAGGGCTACACGGGCGCGACCAACGGCGCCATCCAGACCTCGTCGGGCAACATCCTCGTCCCCTTCAGCTATCTTCAGGACCCGCAGCGGTTCGTGAGTGCGTGTGCGGTCTCAACCGACAATGGCGAGACGTGGCAGGCCAGCGAGGCCATCGATCTCGCCGACGTCGGCGGTCATGGCAGCCATGCCGGTGCCCTGGAGCCCAGCGTTGTGGAGCTGCGGGACGGGCGGGTGTGGATGCTGATCCGGACGAAGCTGGGCAGGTTCCTGCAGTCGTACTCGAGCGACGGCGGCCTCACCTGGAGCAGTCCTGAGGACAGCCGGTTCCGGAGTCCGAACTCCCCCTGCCAGGTGGTGCGGCTGAGCGGCGGCAACCTGGCCATAGCCTGGAACAACACCATGGGTACCACCGGGGACCGCCAGGCGCTCTCCGTTGCCCTCTCTCGTGATGATGGCGAGAGCTGGACGGAGCCGGTGGTTTGCGCCACGGCGAGCGAGGTCTCCTATCCCTTCATCCTGGAGGCCGGCCCCGGTGAGTTGCTCATCTCGTCGGGGCGGCTTCGGGCGGAGGGCCTGAGCACGGACATGGTCGTGCTGCGCGTCAGCGAACAGACGCTGCTGGAGTAGCCTCGCCCACGGCGGCGACCCCTGCCCTGCCGTGATCCCGCAGGTCAGGGCCTCCGGCCGGCGAACTGGCAGCCCGGCCTACGCGAATGCTGCAGGGCGTCTGCGTTCGGTGGGACGGACGTTCCCGTGCAGATCGGTTGCGGTCTGCGCAGCTCCGCAGCCGGGCTCGCCTGGGAGCATGCCGAGACTCCTGTCCGTCCGCCCTGTGGCGATCTGCGGCGGCGGCACCGCTCCAGGATACTCCTCAGAGACGAATGCAGCGCGAAAAGCGGTAGGGGTGGGGCGGATGGAGGGGACCGTCACTTGGTGGATCGGCCCGGGTGATGGTCTGCCGGGCCGGCCCCTCCCACCCGGTGATCCAGACCTCGGCGCTCAGCCTGCCCGCGCCATCGCCCAGCATGTCGAGCGTGAGTGAGCAATAGCCATCATCCGGGATCGCGAAGGCGTAGTCGTCGCGCTCGCGGGGGCCGATTGGCGGCATCACGGCGTTGCGACAGCGCGTCGTTCTCGAGCCTGGCACCGGCCGCGCTCATGGCAGGGCCCTCCCCGACAATGATGACCGTCCCGCGGGAGTTCACTTCGCCATCGACACGGACCTTCGTGGCGGGACAGGCCCCCGCGCGCAGGTGGTGGCGGCCATGGCGCAGAACCGGACCATGCAAGGAGCGTCCGAGAGCGTGCGGGACAGACTGCACGGCCCTGCGCGGGATGAGTGTGTCATGCTGATCGATACCAACACCTGCTTCGGGACGACCCCCACCCGGCGTGTTGCGTATGCCGATGTGGTCACGGGGGCGCGCATGTTCGACGAGCCCGGCCCGGCCGATCCCACCTTCCAGGATGTGGACTGGTCGCTTGAGAACCTGATGCGCATTGTGGACAGGCATCACGTGGCGCGGGCGCTGACATACAGCCTTCGCGGCAAGCTCTACGATGCGGCGGCGGGCAACGAGGAGACCTGGCAGGCCGCGAGGCAGCATGACCGTCTCGTTCCTGTGGCGACGCTTGACCCGAGGCGCGACCTGCGTTGGCGAGAGGAGATCGACCGGTGCCTCGACCGGGGCTTCCGGATCTTCCGGTTCTTCCCCGACGCGCAGGGATGGACCATCAGCGCGCTGCCGTTCGTGAGGATCGCGGAGGCCCTCAGCGCGCACGACGTGACGGTCATGCTGCCGGCCGGCGGCTGGGGCCAGCAGACCGCGATGGCACGGATGCTCTGCCCGATGGGGCTGACGGTGGTCGCGACCGGCGCCACGTTCGGGGTCGTCGCGGAGAGCATCCAGGTGGCTGCCGAGCACACCGGGTTCTTTTGTGAGACCAGCGCCATGTGCACAGGTGGGATGATCGAGACGGTCGCGCGGCGGGCCGGGGCGCACACGCTGGTCTTCGGCTCCAGGTCGCCGGAGTTCAGCTTCGAGGCGCCCTACAACCTGGTGGCCGCGGCCGACATCTCGCAGACGGATCGGGATCGGATACTGGGCCTCAACGCGGCGGAGCACCTGCTGGGCGGGCAGCAGGGGCGCTGACGGGCGCAGTACCAGCCCTGCAGATCGCGTCCATGGAGTGACGCAGCGTGAAGCGGATCGATGTCCACGCTCACGTCGGAGTGTGGCCCTTCCCGGGGGCAGCAGGCGATCCGGTCGGGCGACTGCTGCGGTTGTGCGACCGTGAGGGTGTGGAGTACGCCGTCTGCTCCTCCGGCCTCGCGCTGTACTACGACATGGAGGAGGGCAACGCGGAGATGGCGGACGCCATCGCCGGGCATGACCGCCTGCTCGGCTACGTCTACGCAAACGCGAACTGGCTGCAGCGCTCGGTGACTGAGATGGAGCGCTATCTCGGGTCAGAGGGCTTCGTGGGAGTCAAGATCCACCCCCGCTTCAGCGCGGTGCCCGCGAACTCCGCGCACATGGCCGAACTGATCGCCGCCGTCGCCGGCTATTCACGCGTTTTGCTGATGCACACAGTTGACCGCAACTGTGTCCGCCAGATGGGGCGCTACGCCCGCCAGCACCGTGGGCTGTCCATCATCCTGGCCCACGCGGCCAACACCGACTCCGATGAGGCGGCGTGGGTTGCCCGCGAGCACCCGAACGTGTACCTCGACTTCGCGAGCGAGTGGCCGGGCGCGGGCAGGATCGAGCGCGCCCTGGACATCTGCGGGCCCGAGCAGATCGTCTACGGGACGGACATGGACCTGCTGGCCCCAGGCTACGCCAGAGGCATGTTCGAGGCGGCCGCACTGACCGAGCGGCAGGCGAGGCTCGTCTACTATGAGAACGCCGCCCGGATCCTCGGCCTGGCCGAGCAGTAGCCGCAATCGCGGCCCGCCTCCGGCTCGCCCGCCGCACCTTGCGCGTCCCTGCCAGACGATCAGTTGGCGCCGGGCCCCGAGATAGTGATGTTGATGTCGTCGTAAGCCACCCCGGAGCCAGCGAGCTGCCCGAAGCCGAAGGCTCCCTGGGGCAGAGGCTGGGGATCCACCGCGCTTAGGACCTGCTGTGCCCCAACGGTGACCTGGATTCTCCCACTGACGGCCTGCACCGTGACGGTGTGCCACTGCCCCTGCTGCCAGCTCACCTGCGCGTCGCCGAGGTGCTGCTCCTGTCCGCCCGAGACGCGCTCCAGGGCGATGTGGTCCGGACCCATGATCAGGTGGTAGTTCTGGCCATGCGGGGGCTCTCCGGAGGCGCACAGGATGACTCCGGCCTCCTCTGAGCCGGGACGGTAGCGGAAGCGGAGGGTGAAGTCCCTCGCCTGTGCGGTGACCCAGAAGGCATGTCCCGGCCCCGAGAACGTCAGGGCCCCGTTGGTGACCGCGGCCGTCGGCGGAAGCTCCCAGCCCTGCTGCAGATGGGCGTCGAAGCTCTCCGTGAGGGTTCGGCCGGCGGTCTGGACCGGCGTGGGCATCGGCTGCTGGCCGGCCGGCTGATGCTGCTCGCCGGCTGCGGGCACTCCGGCCATCGACTGGTCTGCTGTGCCGGCGGCAAGCGTGCCGCCAGCGCCCGGCTGCAGGGCGATATCGTCGTAGGCGGCTCCGCCGCCCTCATGTGTGCCGAATCGAACGATGCCGGGACCGAGCGGGTTGGGATCGCGCGCGCTCAGTACCTGCTGCCCCCCCACGGAGACCTGGATGGTCCCCTGGGCGATCTGAATCCCGACGTTCGTCCACGCGCCCGGCTGCAGCGACGCTTGCGCACCGCCCAGCTCCTGGATCTGGCCCGCCTGGTGGCGGAGGGCGATGACCTCCCCGGGGAAGAGCATGACCTCGTACTCCTGGTTCTGAGGCGGCTCGCCTGACATGCACAGGCCGATCGTCCCCGGGCCCTGGCCCTGCCGGTAGCGGAAGCTCAGCGAGAGGTGGGCGGCGGGCTCGATCAGCCAGATCCCCTGGCCGGGGCTGTTGAGGGTCAGAGCGCCGCCCGCAACCGTGGCACCCTCGATGAGCTCCCATCCCTGCGGCTGCCCGTCGAAGGTCTCCGACCTTCCTGCGCCGACCGGCTGGATCGGCCGCGGCGGCTGCCCCGGCTGTTGGGCCGGCTGCTGGGGCTGCGTCGGCTGAGCGGGCTGTGTCGGCTGCAGCGGGACCTGCTGCATCGGGAGCGTCGGGAGTTGCGCGACGGAGCCCGCTCCGAGGCCGCTGGCGAGCACAGCCGCCTGCTGCCCGGCAAGCGAGTAGAGATGATTGGCATCGAGGCGTACCCGCACCCTCTCCACGCCACCGAGAGGCCGACCGACCTGCAGGATCTGCGGCTGGCTGCCCATCACCTGCGCCCCGCCGGCTACCATGTGGGGCACCATGAGGCTCGGCGGGCTGGGTGCGCCCTGGTCTCCGCCCTGCAGCGCGGGGTGGATGACGAACTCGGCGAAGGCCTCCGGCTGCAGGAAGGTCAGATTGGGGTGGTTGACGGTGAGCTTCAGCCGCAGCTTCCCGGCCCGATTGCCGGCCAGGACGATGAACGAGGCCCGGCCGCCGGCACCAGTCTGCAGGGACAGCGACGGGGTGGCGCTGTTCAGGTAGCCGTAGCCTCCGACCGGCGTGACAGTGATCTGGCAGCCCTGCAACGATGGCACCGGGACGACCCCGTTCTGCAGCAGCGTGTGGCCGGAGAAGTGGCTGGAGTCATCGCCGGGGATCACGAAGGCCTGATGCTGCTGATTGTCCCCGCCCATGACCTCCCGCGTGGCCAGCCGGCTGCGGACCGTCTGCCAGGTCTGGAAGGTGGCGGGGTTCAGCAGCGCCTGGGGCGCGCCTGCCTGAAGCTGCGCCGCGGCGGGCTGCTGCCCTCCCTGCTGGGTCGCGGCCATTGCCACCTGCATGGTCTGGGCTCTGGCCCCGTCGATCGTCTGCACGAGCTGGCTGCCGGACGAGACGACCTGGGCATTGAGCAGCGACATCAGCTCGTAGACCTGGACGGTCACCTGCGCCGAGGTCGGCAGGCCGGTGCCACTGTTGTCCACGCCGAGGACATGACTGGAGCTGGTCAGATCGATGGCCGCCCGCCGAATCTCCTCCTCCAGGCCGCTCTCCACCACGGTGCCGGACTGGGTCAGGCTCATCCCCGGAGCCAGGATCGTGGCCCGGGGGGGCGTCGCGGCAAGCTGGAGGTGGCCCGTCTGCGCCATCGTCATCTGCTCGGGCGGGACTCGCAGCAGAGAGGTACCGGCCGTCTCCGGCGTGCCCAGGTTCGGCACTTGCATCTGCGGCCCCGGGAGTTTCTGCATCACGATGGCGCCCTGGGTCCCCGCCAGCACGCCGGCCCTCTGCGTGTAGGGAATGGGGCACTGCGCGCCCAGGACGTCGTCGGTGGCGACCTGTGTGGAGCCGTGGAAGCTGTAGCCGGGCATGGCCGGCCGGATCCAGAACTTCACACCCGCCGGACAACTGAGCGTGAAGCGGCCGTTGGCATCGGAGCGGATCAGGTTCCAGTTCGTCTCGCCGTCCCGGCGATAGAAGATATAGACACCCGGCAGCGCATTGCCCGAGGGCGCACTCGACCACCTGGTCACGAAGGTGGCGGGCGGAGTCTGGGCAGGGATCTGCA
Organism: Armatimonadota bacterium; assembly: GCA_049975765.1. Classification (GTDB taxonomy): domain Bacteria; phylum Armatimonadota; class Zipacnadia; order Zipacnadales; family UBA5352; genus JAYENL01. Next base: position 1,248 of record JBNGDZ010000024.1, on the reverse strand, counting down.
GCTCGTTCATGAACTTGGCGATGAGCCCGGCAGTGTAGCGCTCGGCCGCGGGCAGGCTTGTCTGCAGCACCGATGTCCACTGCGACCGGTCACCGCCCTTCACGGTGGCGAACAGGTTCGGCTGATGGCCGATCTTCGCGCAGCCGGAGGCGTAGTCGTAGGCGCGCATCCCGAAGCTGTAGATCCCGCCGCTGGTGGCGTGCAGAGCCGGCTGGCCGCCCTTCCCGTCGGCGAAGTCCTCGTATTCCTGGTGATTACTCAGATAGCTGTCATGTGTATGGTTGGGGACGCCGAGGTCCTGCACGAGGTGGCAGGCCCATCCCAGATAGAACAGCGCGGTGCCCAACGATCCCCGCTGAAACTCACACTTGCCCTGCCTGAACGCCTGCTGCCCGAGGTCGTACTTCTGCTGGCACAGCGAAGCGGCGGACGGGTACTGATTTCGCAGAGACGGATCGAAGTCGAAGTCGATGTCGGCGAGCGTAAAGGTATAGGCCCGGAGGGCATACATGGTTAGGAACTTGACGAACCCGTCGAGGAAGCTGCTCCATCCCGCAACGTCGGACAGATCCAGGCCTTCGTTGCCCTGGCCCTCGCGATCCGGGTTGTAGTAGTGCTCCCGTCCGGCCAGAGGATAGCTCGTCTCGTAGAGGTTCTTGCTGACGATGCCCCAGAACAGCTCAAGCTGCACGCGGATGTAGCCGCGGCCCATGCAGTGGTCGGCGTAACGGGCGCCGTCGGCGAGGTCCTGGAGGTGCTGCTCGGCGAGGTCGGCCCAGTTGGTGTTGCCATCATTGCGCAGGATCTCGATGGCGTGCTCGAAGATGTAGACGTGCGGGCTGCGGTGGTACTGCTCGCCGGCCTCGTGATTGATGTCGGCATCGGTCGGGGTATCGCCGGGGCCGGTGTTCCAGGCCAGTGCAGGGCTGATCGGCAGAGCAAGTGCGGTGGTCATAGCCAAGAGCAGGAAGGCGGCGGCCAGCGGGGTTCGGCGCTCAGAGCTTGTCACGGCGATTCCTCCTCGGGCACCGATCATGCAGCCGTGTCACGGCGGATTGTGCTTGGCGCTAACCCCCGCACGTCACAGCATTTGTCGCGGCGCGGCAACGCAGATCATACAGTCCCTTCGCCCTGGATGCCTCCCAGGTTACAGTCGCGCGGCCGAAGCGCCGGGCCTCATCGTCCTGTTCGGTGATCGCCCTTCCGAAAGACAGACCCGCCCGGCGCTCAACACGGCCAGCCTACAGC
>JBNGDZ010000023.1:13674-18859 GCA_049975765.1 Armatimonadota bacterium | reverse complement strand
CGCGACCGGAAGCCGTCGCTGGCGAGGAACGCCCAGAATGTCGGCGATGTTGTGCCCCAGCACCATGCGTTTGTCCTCCAGCGGAATCCGCGCCCACGCCGCCCAGCCGAGCTGCGGCGCCGCGTCGCGCATAACGCAGTCCGTCCCGAACAGCACCCGGTTGCGCCCCATCTCACGCACCAGGTACTCCACCATGTTGTATGTGATGGTAGTATACGTGATTTCGGCGTATATGTTACCCCATCGACGGGCCACTGGAACCAGAGCCTCAGCCAGCGCCCAGCTCGAGCCGGCGTGTGCCAGCAAGAACTTCGCGTTCGGATACAGCGGCGCCACCGCGGCAAGACACTCCGGTGTGACGGCCACAGCCGGCGACAGGCCACCGTGGCAGAGCACCGGGGCGCCATGTCGATCCGCCCACTGTAGCATCGGCCGCTGCCTGGCGTCCGGTAGCGGCACCTGGTGGGCCGGGGGATACGGCTTGTAGCCGACCACCCGCTCCGTCCGGAAGATACGGCGCATCTCCTCTGCGACGATCTCCGGGTAGCGCGGGTTGACCGTACCGTAGGCGAGGAGGCGCTCGGGGTAGCGCTCGACCCCTCGGAGCATGATGTCGTTGCTGCTCGGATCGCCCTGCCTGATGCCGCTCCACGTGCTCACGATGCACCGGTCGATGCCGCAGCGGTCCATGGTCCCAACCAGACCGTCGGCGTCATTGTAGGGCAGCGCGTTCTTGGCGATGCCCATGGCCCCGTCGTGTGCGATGTGCGCGTGGGCGTCGAAGATGAACTCGTCGGTGAGCGGCCGGCCCTCCCGCATGGCAGCCACGATGGGGTCATCATCCGCCGGCGGCTTGACCTGAGGCACCTCGTCGAGCGCCAGCGGCTCGTCGCTCTCCACCGCCCGCAGCAGCCGCAGGAGGTTCCCACCGGCGATCATGGCGCGGTCCTCGTCGCGGATGTCCTCGTACAGCGACATCATGACCGCCGCACCGGGGCTGCAGTCGGGGAGGCCGGTTCCAAAGATCAGGCGCTCCGCCCCGAATAAGGCCACGAAGCGTTCATAGGCGCGGTGGCCCTGGAAGGCGTGCGTCTCTATGTGAAGGTTCTCGACCCCCTCGAGAGCCGGCTCGAGCTGGCGGTCCACGGCCCAGCTGACCCCGCAGAGGACAACCGGCAGCTCCGGGAGCCGTTCGCACAGAGAGGCAGCCTGGTCAATGGACAGCTCGCCCACGTCCACGAACAGCGGGATGCGCCGCTCGGCCAGCGCGGACAGCAGCGGCCCGCTGACCTGCTCGTTGAGCGGGATGTTGTGAGTCTTGGGGTAGATGCGGGCCGCCCGCACGCCCAACTCGAGCATCTCCGGGACAAGCTCGTCGGGGGGCGCCATCTCGTGCGTCTGGTGTGGCATGACCACCCACTGGGGAAGCAGTCGGGGCAGGTCCGCTATCTCCTCCAGCAGCCTGCGGTTCCCGTAGTCGAGGTTGTACTCCACAGCCGTGGCGCTGTGCACCAGCGCCGCGCCGATGCCGTAGTAGTCGTAGTCGCGCACGAAATCCCGCGGCTGCCAGATGGTCTCGGGATGGCGGCCGGCCCGCCATCCGATCATGCTGCAGCCGTCGAAGAACCGCAAACGGGGCATTGCCCGCCTCCCTATTGCTGAACGCCCGCCTCGCTGCGAAGTTCCCGCCACCGCTGCCAGTACCCCGCCTCCTGCAGGGCCTTGCGCAGCCGCCGGCAGGAGGGGCACTCGAAGCAGTGCTCCGGCCCTGCTCCGTAGCAGCTCCACACCAGATGCAGTGGGGCGCCCACCTCCAGGCCCAGCGCCACGATCTCGCGCTTGGTCAGCTCCACAGTGGGCGAGACGAGCATCGGCGCGCTGCGGGTGGCCAGCTCCAGCATGGCCTCACAGCGGCGCATGAAACAAAGCGTGTTGTCCGGAAACGTGGCCCCCTCCTCAGCGTTGAAGCCCACCACGATGGCCTCACACTCGAGCGCCTCGGCGAAGGACGCGGCGATGCTGATGAAGATCGCATTGCGGGCCGGCACCCACACGGACTCGTCGGTGGCCTCCGACAGGTCGGCCTCCTGGTCGCAGAGCGATGCCGGTGCGAGCTTGCCCAGCCAGGGTAGCTTGATCAGCCGGTGATCAGCGCCCAGGTCGGCCGTGATTCGCAGCGCCGCCTCGAGCTCCCGGCGGGCGGCGCGCTGCCCGTAGTCGAATGTGATGGTCAGGCGCGGCGGGTGCCGGCGGCGGGACGCGTAGGCCGCGACCACCGAGTCCAACCCGCCTGAGAGAAGCACCACACTACTCATTCGGCTGCCCCCCGCGATATGTTACCGAGCTGGTCGGCGACTCGTAGACGGTCACGCGACTGACGCACATATCGCCGGTGAGCCGCTCCGCCACCCGGTCGAAGATGTGCCGTGCCACGTTCTCGCTGCTAGGATTGATCTCGTCGAAAGGGGGCAGATCGTTCAGGCAGCGGTGGTCGAGCTGCTCCAGGACATCATCGGCGATGCGCTTGAGGTCGGCGAAGTCCAGCAGCATCCCGGCATCGTCCAGGTGCTCCCCCTCCACACTCACGAGCACCCGGTAGTTGTGCCCGTGCAGCCGGGCGCAGGCACCCGGATAGCCGCGCATCCGGTGCGCGGCTGAGAACTCACGCTCCACTGTCAGCTCGTACACGTGGGATGCGCCCCCGGGAGCCGGCTCGGCCCGTCGTGACACACTCTCGCGGATTATAGCACACCGGTTCAGGGGCGGCAAATGACAGCCGGGCGGGGCACGAACTCACCCTCCAGTGGCCGCCACCAAGTGGCTTGGCGACATGAGCGCTTCGAGCTCTTGCCATGGGGGAGGACTGGCCGGGCCGCCGCTCGAACTACCCCCCCCGGTCCCGAGATGCCGGACTGAGGAGATGCCCATGGACGGCATCCTGGCCGCCGACCGAGCCGCAACGCTGTGGATCAACCAGCACCACAACCCGGTGCTGGACCTGCTGCTGAGCGGCGTATCCTATCTCGGCGATGCCGGGATCGCCTGGATGCTGGTGGCCCTGTCCCTGCTGATCTTCGGCGGGCGGCGCGAGCGTCTGCTGGCGCTGATCTTCATCGGCGGCGTGGTGCTGACGGAGGCGGTCGCGATGCCGCTGTTGCGCGAGCTGTGGCCGCGGCCCCGCCCATACACCTACATGCCCGGGATCCGCATCCTCGGGCCAGTCTGGTCCGGCTCGTCCTTCCCCTCCGCGCACGGACATCTGTGGGGTCAGGCCACGCTGCTGTTCGCCATCGCCTACCGGCGCCTGCGCTGGCCGCTGATCGTGCTGCTCGTGCTGTCGCTCTACTCCCGGCCGTATCTGGGCATGCATCACGCTCTCGACGCGCTGGCGGGGGCGGTTCTCGGCTTCGCGATGGGCGGCATCGAGGTGGTGGCGGCGGGGAGGCTGGGACTGCTGGCGGCCGAAGAGAAGCAGCAGGAGTCGCTGCGACCGGAGGTGCAGGCGTGAGTCAGCCGGCGATCCGCACCTCTGCCCATGAGGACCCGCGCCTCAAAGGCCGAGGACGGAGCAGCTTGCCCCCTACAGCGAGAGCCTGCCCCAGCCCCAGAGCCTTGGCGTAAGTCGAGCTTGCAGCCCTACCCGACGTGGCCGTTACGCGGCGCGCTCGAAGCCGGTCCTACTGCGCGCCCACCCGCATGTAGGCGTCCGCGGTCCTCCCGGAGGCCAGCTCCTGGACGCTGATACGCCACAGGCCGGGGACGTCGTTGGCCGCGATGTTGGCAGTCAGCTCCACCCGCCCATCCCTCGCGCCATAGAAGCCGCTGAACTCCGCCGCGCGCCCGTGCGGATCCAGGATGTCCACGCGCACCGGAACGACCGCATCGAGCGCCTGGCCGTCGTCTCCAACCACCTCGGCGGCAATGCTCACGCTCTCGCCGGGCGCGGCACTCTGGGGCGCAGAGACTCGCACGCCCTCGATGGCGCGCTCGGTCACCATGAACAGCCGGCCCTCGCAGGGCCCGAAGTGGCACTCGATGCTCAGCCCGCCGTCGGTGGCTTCCGCCTGCACCTGGCGATGTGCGACCAGGTCGTAAACGTGCCCGCCGCGGCGGATCGTGAGCGTGGCGTCGGTCGGAAGCCCGTTCTCCATCACCAGGCCATGGTGGCCGACGTAGCCGCCGTACTCCCGCAGGTCGTTGACCGCGAAGAGATAGTCCGCGCCGCCGTAGCTGCGCACGTAGGGGATGACGTCCGGGGTGGAGCTGTCCGCGAGCCGCTGATAGTGCGCGTCCAACTCCTCGCGCAGCGCCCGGGCCTTGTCGATGTTCATCTGCCGCGCCTGATCCGCCTCGCCGGGCCGCTGGTGGGTCTCGATGAGGATGTCAGGCGTGACGGCGGGACAGAGGTTCTGGTCGCCAATGATGATGCCCCCGCGCTGCTGGAAGGCGTTCACGGCCTCGACGACGCTCTCGGTGAGCACATCGCAGTCGGGCATCACGAGGACCCTGAAGTCGCCCAGCCCCTCCTGCTCGATGGTCTCCTCGAAGATCACGCGCGGCTGCAGGGCGGCGTACTGGCAGATGAGCCAGGCGTCGCCCGCCCAGCTCCCGTTCCAGCCGTAGGTACCCCTGCCGGCGAACATCTCCGACGCGAAGCTCTCGAGGAAGCCCACGTCCTGCCTGCCCGCCGGCACCTGCCTCAGCGTCGGCCCCAGCGGCCGCACCACGGTCTCCACGAGCCGCTGCAGCTCGAACTTGGTCTGCGGATGCGTGTAGCGGTAGGAGCCGTGCGTGACCCCCGGCAGCAGTGAGCCGATGCCGTGGTACATGATGCCCCTGATCGGCCGGGCGATCTTGGTCCAGAAGGCCTCCCGAAGGTGCATCGGCGCGATGGTGATGAAGCGGGCGCCGGGAATCTCACGCTCCCAGCGGGCCATATAGCGGCCGGAGTCATCGACGGTCCCGGTCCCCTGCGGACGGACGTCCTGGTCCTGGAACTCGGCGGTCTGCTGCTGGGCCTCCTCGCCGGGCTCGGGCGCGGTCTGCGAGCGGTACCAGATGATCTGCGTCATCTTCATGACCTGCTGATCGGGGCGCTCGGAGCCATCGGCCATGCACATGAGCTCCTCGGTCGCCAGCCCGATGCGGATGGGGTCGGGGTAGGAGTAGGTCCACTGCGAGAGGT
>JBNGDZ010000023.1:0-13664 GCA_049975765.1 Armatimonadota bacterium | reverse complement strand
GGTAGTCCACCTCCCCGCCGGAGCCGTAGACGCTGGCCACGCGCACCGCCGGGTCGTGGAAGGTCCAGAAGTCGTCGCGGCCGGCGGTGTGCAGCCCCCGGTGGAGCTGCGAGTGCAGCTCGTTCCAGCCGTCGCCCTGCTTCCACAGCCAGCGGTAGTAGATGTAAAGAGGGTAGTCATCGGGGATGACGCGGTTGGCCGGGAAGTCATCGATCTGCTCGTAGTGCACCCCGCGCATGCCGCCAACATTCTCCGGGATCTCAAAGCCCGCGACATCCCGCAAGGCAGCGAAGTCATGCTCGTGGAAGCATGGGTGAGAGTGCCCGCGGACCTCGGTGTGGATCAGAGCGGTCTGAAAGCCCGGGTGCCGGCCGTAGGCGTCGGCCATCGAGACGCCGACGTCGTTGCAGAACTGCTGCACGCGGTCGAACAGCCCGCAGACGTCCTCGCGGTCGTAGGGCTCACCATCGCGGTTGACCCGCTGATACTCCTCCTGGCCGCGGGCCCAGCGTCCGGGCGAGAGGCTGGAGACGATGCGCATGCCGTTGCGCAGCGCCTCATCGAGCCGCGCAAGATTCTGGCCCACTGCCTCCTCATCGGCCGGGAGGGTCGGCCCCTCGGCCTCCCAGACCTTCCCGAAGTCGCAGCCCAGGCCGATGTAGTGCGTGAAGCCGATATCCTTCAGCCACTGCATGTTGTCGCCGACCCCGCCCCACATGACCACCGGCATCTCGCCCGGAAGCTCGCGCGGCACGATGGTAATCTCGAACTCCTCGGTGGAGCTGAACGGCGGGTCGGCGGGGATCTCCACGGTCGTCCGCAGGCTGTAGTCGTCCGGCCGCAGCGAGGTGTCGAGCTCGAAGTCGATCACGTGCCGCTGGCCGGAGGCGATCTCCGGCAGCTCCAGCGTCACGCCGCCCACGCCGAAGAGCGACAGGCGCGCCGTCGCGCCCGCGAGCGTCTCCCGCTGCAGATTCGTCAGCGCGAACCGCAGCGGCTCGGCGGCCTCCATGCGCACGAAGACGCTCCGGTGCGAGAGCAGCTCGAAGCGTGCGGGACTGAACTGCAGCGCCCCGCGGCAGATGCGGACCTGGTCGATCAGCCCCGGGAAGCCGTGGTAGTAGCTGCCGACGCGGTCGCCGATGTGCAGGTCCCTGCCGCCCGGCGCGATCCGCCCGTAGCCGGTCTTCGTCTCGGTTCCTTTCACCGACCCGTCCACGTAGAACGTGCCGGTGCCGGCGCCGTCGTAGACGAACGCGATATGCCGCCATACTCCCGGCTCCACGGTGAAGGCCTCCGACGCCCACGTCTGGGTCTCGTTGCCGAAGCCCAGGTGCATGTGAAGCTGCCGCTCGTCGGGGCTCACCTCGCGCCTGAGGATAAGCTGGTAGTCGGTGTCATCGATGTACTTCTTGTCCAGCAGGAATGCGTCAGGGTACTCGCGCAGCTCCTCAGCCGGCTGGATCCACATCTCGACGGTGAAGGCCCCGTCGGGGCTGAGGTCGGGGCTGTTCTGCGCGATGGCCTTGTGCGGCTCATCCACCTCCGGCCAGCCGCGGTGCGAGCGCAGCGCCCCGCCCCCGAAGCGGCCCCCGTCCACGAACTCGCCACCGCGCAGCTCCAGGTCACGCCCGTTGCCTGACGAGTCGGCGGCGGGATCCGGCTGGTTGAACTGCCACAGGCCGATGACGTGCTCGCCGGTGGCGTCCTCACCGGCGTACTCGCTCCTGAACGGCTCGGCAAGCTGCACTTCAGCAGCCTCCTCCTGTGCCATCGTGCAGGCAGATGCCATCAGCAGCAGCGTTGCCAGCAGTATACGCAATGCCATCACTCCTCGGCTTTGCGGCCATGCCGCCCGGGACCACGCAGAGCCCACTTCACCGCGCCTGCGCGGAACCCTTCGGGCCGATGGACGAGAGACGTAGCCGTTTGGCGGGCTGCGACGGGCCAGAGACGCCGCCGCCTGGCCGGCACCGACGGCGAGCGTAGCTGAGCTGTGCGCCTACTTGGCCGGCTCCAGCATCACAAGGCGCACGGGCTTGTAGATGCCGCCGGCCATGGCCTGGTTCAGGACCCTCACGGTGAGCTGATTCTCGCCGCCCCAGTTGAGCATCCCCGTCACAGAGACCCGGAAGGGATCGTCCCAGCCATCCGTTCCCAGGTCGTGCTCGCCCGCGAATTGCCCGTTGACCCACACCCAGGCGGACTCGTCCACCGCCCCGAAGTCAAGCTGCGCCCGCACGGGCGGCTCGCGGTCCGGAAGCTCGAACGTGGTTCTGTACCACGCAACGCCCGTGTAGTCCGCGTAGTCCTCATGGGCGTCGCCCCAGAACTGCTCGATAGCGATCTGGTCCCAGTCGCTATCGTCATAGGCCTCCGCGAACCACTCCTGCTCGCGGCCGACCTCGTTGGGGTCCTTGCTGATGCGCCAGCCCTCCGCCGGAAGCCGAATGCTCTCAGCCGTCCGGTAGGCCGCGCGAGTCGCCATGAGGGCGGCCCGCTGCACCAGCGGGCTGTCGTCATCGCCCGCGGCCTCGATCAGCTCGACCGCCTCGATGCTGTGCGAAAGCTGGGTGAGAGCCAGCACCGCCCCCTGACGCACCAGCTCGTGGTCGTCGCGCAGGGCGCGCTGCACCAGCTCCAGGGCCCGGGCGCCCAGCGCATCGAGGTTCATGGCCGCGTTTCGGCGCACTAACATGTCGGGGTGTCGCAGCGCCCGCCGCAGCGCCCGCACGGTCTCCGGACCGCGCGAGGGCAGCAGGCGGGCAGCGGTCCGCGCGACGATCACGTCGGGGTCGCCCAGCGCCTCGGCGAGTGCGTCCACGGACGCCTCGCCGCGCAGCAGGCGCGTGCGCCGCGCCGCGGCGTCCTGAGCGCTGCAGGTAGCAGTGGTGAGAGCGATGATGATCGCGGGCGTGGCAGTCCTGGCGAGCATCCGGTGCATGGTGGAACACCACCTTCTGCAGGCCGCTGATCCGCGATGGGTATGTTGGCCGCGGGCGCTGCAGGGACCTGCCTGCGGCGGCGACGACCGGCGGCACAGACACGAGAGTCGCAGGCGGCGAGCGACAGGCTGCAAGCTCACGGCAACGACGCCTTTTCGCCGGGCGAGGGAGGTAACCGGGTCGGCTGGGACAAAGGTCCCGCTCGCAGCAGGCCGACCCGCGCTTGTCCGAAGAACGGAGGCGCCGATGAACGGCCGGGAGCGCGTCATCGCGGCCATCGAGCACCGCGAGCCGGACCGAGTGCCTTTGGACCTGGGCGGCAGCTTCGTCACCAGCATCCACGCTCAGGCGCTGGCGCAGTTGCGGCGCGAGCTGGGGCTGGAGGATCGGCCCGTCAAGCTCCACGACGCTGTGCAGATGCTCGGCGAGGTGGAGATGGACGTGGTGGCGGCGCTTGACCTGGACGTGCTGCCCATCGAGCCGCTGAATCTGCGCGTGGCGGCGCGCAGCGACCGGCACCGCGTCTGGGACCTGTTCGGCATCGAGATCCTGGTGCCGGAGGACTTCGACGTCGAGCAGGATGAAGAGGGCGGGTGGCTGCTGTTCGCCGGCGTCGGAGAGAGCCGGCGGCCCACGATGCACATGCCGGCCGACGGCTTCTACTTCGACACCATCGACTACGGAGCGTGGGATCCCGACTTCACTCCTCCGCCGCTGGAGCGCATCCGTGAGGCGTCGAAGCACTGGCATCTTGCTCCCGAGCGGCTTGAGTACCTCGGCTCCCGCGCCGACGAGCTGCGGCGGACCACCGATAAGGCCCTCATGCTCAACCCCTGGGGCGGGCTGGGCATGCACTACGTGGGGCGGCTGACCGAGTTTCTCTGCCTGCTGGCCGAGGATCCCGGCTACGTGCGGGAGCTCTTCAGCATCTGCGTGGAGGTGGCGCTCGCCAACCTCGAGCGCCTCTGGGACGTGGTGGGCGAGAACGCGGACCTAATCTTCATCACCGGCCTGGACTTCGGCAGCCAGCGCGCGGAGCTGTTTTCGCCGGAGACCTTCCGCGAGGTCTACCTGCCGGCGCTGAAGGCGCACTACGACTGGATTCACGAGAACACCACATGGAAGTGCTTCGAACACTCCTGCGGAAGCATCGGCAGGATCGTGGAGGATATGGCCGATGCCGGGCTGGATGTGCTCAACCCGATCCAGACCACCGCCGCGGGAATGGACCCGGCGTCGCTGAAGCGACGCGTGGGGGAACAGATCTGCTTCTGGGGCGGCGGCGTGGAGACGCAGGGCACGCTGCAGTTCGGCACCCCGGAGGAGGTCCGCGAGGAGGTGGCCGAGCGCGTCCGGATCTTCGGGGCCGGCGGGGGCTTCGTCTTCTGCCCCGACCACAACATCCAGCCCAACACGCCGCCGGAGAACATCGTCGCGGCCTACACCACCGCGCGAGAGTCCGGGCAGTATCCAGTTGCGCAGTGATACATGTCACCAGACATATGTCACCACGGGAGGGAGTACCATGAACGATCGGCTGAAGGCGTTCCGCGAGGCGGGAGAGCGAGCGGTCAGATTCCAGCTTGAGTACCAGCAGCCGGACGGCTGCTTCATCTGGGACGACGAGATCCGCGACGCCTACCACAAGCAGCCCTACTCGTGGGGGATCTCCAGCTACCTGCAGCAGACTCATAGGCTGCTGAACTGGATCAGGGACAACACGCTGCAGGATGACGGGAGCCTCCAGGACTACAACGGGGACGTCTACAAGCAGTCCTGGTTCTTCCAGGGCTGCCACCGCCTGGGCCGTTTCGATCTGTCGCACCCGGTGATGGGCTGGCTGATGGCCCAGCAGAGGCAGTGCGGGGGCCTCCCACACTTCGCCGCGGACCAGAGGCTTCGGGCACTCTCCACCGCCTGGACCGGAGTCTCGGCGCTCTACTTCGGCCGCATGGACGTCGCCGAAAGGGCAGCGGGGTGGTGCATCGACCTGCTGGCCCAGCCCGACGCCGGGCGGTTCTACTTCTGCACGACCCTCGACGGCAAGCTGGCCACCGAGGAGATCGACGAGAACCCGCAGTACATCGACCTCCAGAAGCTCAAGCAGCCCTACTGGGAGATCGCGCTGCCGTGGATGCTGATGGGCCGGCTGTATCAGGCGACGGGCGAGAGGCCATGGCTGGAGCACGCCAACGGCTTCTTCGAGTGGTACCTCAACTGCGCCGAGGATCGGTTCACGTACGTGGGCAGCGGGAAGGGCTCACTCGCCGCGGCCATCCACTACCTCAACACTGGGGACACGCGCGCCCGAGAGGGAGCCATGGCATTCGGCGAGTTCCTGCTGGCCACACAGTACCCCGAGGGCGGCTGGCGCGATGAGGATGAGCCCGACGTGCCGCTCATCTACATCGACCACGCCGCGGAGTTCAACGTCTGGCTGCAGGAGGTCTCCGCGATTCTGGGGAGCACGGGCTGACCTGCAAACGGCCGGCGCGGCTGAAGCCCCGGTGCTCCCGGGCACCAACGACAGACGGCCACGGCCGCTCGGCAGGGGCTGTCTGACGCTCCATACGACATCTGAGCGTCGCCGAGAACCTGGATCGTGACAGGAGCGATGGGCATGTCCGAACCGATGCAGATCGGCCTCATCGGATGCGGCGGGCAGGGGCGGTACCTTGCCGAGGCCGCCAAGATCACCGGCGAGGCCAGGCTGGTGGCCTGCGCCGACGTTCGGCCCGAGGCCGCGGCGGAGGCCGCCCGGCTTCTGGGCTTTGAGGAGTGGTACGGCAATGCCGCCGAGATGCTGGACGAGACGGCGATCGACGCCGTGATCGTGGCCGCCACTCACGACCAACTCCAGCCGCTGGCGCTGGATGCGGTCCGGACGGGTAGACATGTGCTCGTCGAGAAGCCCATGGCGCTGACGGCGGCGGCCGGCCAGGAGCTGGTGGACGCCGCCCGCGACGCGGACGTGCGGCTGATGGTAGGCTACACGCTGCGCTTTCTGCCCGAGCGGCTGGAGATGAGGCGGCTGCTGGAGGAGGGTGCGGTGGGTGAGATCACGCACGTGCTCGGCGGCCAGCTCATCGGACGGATGGGCGGGTGGCTCGGCGATCGCGAGCGCGGCGGCGGCCCGCTATACTATGTGGGCACACACGCGCTGGACTTCGTGCTGTGGATGGCCGGCTCCCCGGTGGAGCGCGTCTACGCTGATGTACACTGGGCGCAGGACGCGGAGGTGGAACTGGACGCGTCCATCACGCTCCGCTTCGCCGACGGGTTCTCCGGCCAGGTCGTGACCTCGCAGCGCATGGGCGGTCGCTGCGGCTGGTGTGACGTTATCGGCTCGGCGGGGCGGCTGCGGGCGGTGTGGGAGAGCCCGGAGATCTACGTCGAGAGCCAGGCTCTCGAGGCCTACCGCAAGCCGACGCGGATCGAGGTCCCGGCCACCGCCAATCACCCCCAGTGGCCAGCGGAGGCCGCAGCGCGGCTGAGCGGCTTCAAGTATGTCCGCTCCTGGGCCGCGGAGATCCTGGAGTTCATCGAGGCCATCCGGGAGGACCGGGAGCCAGCGGTCTCCGGCGAGGACGCCGTGCGCGTGCTGGAGGTCGTGGACGCGGTCTTCGAGTCCGACCGCACCGGCGCGCCGGTCGCGATACGGTGACTCACTTGCCCGGCGGAGTCTTTCAGCGTGCGGCCGTCTGCTGTTGGAGGGACCGCACGCAAGGGGATGTTGTCATTGACAGGGCGTCGCCGGACGTGGGTCGCCTCCCGGAGCCCACAGTCGCGTTTCGGTCATGAACGTCCAGTCCCATGGAGATCACCTTCCGTCCTCCTTCCGCTGCACCACTAATCGTCGGCTAACCAATCCGACTCCGCCTGGAGCAGACTCCGCCACGATATCCGTTGTCGTTCGCGCCGCGCTATCGGCCCACTCGCAACAGGCGCCCGTCCCCCACAATCGCGGACAGTCTGAGCGCCACGAACGACGCACGCACAGGAGTGTGCGTGCCACGGAACGGCGGTATGTGCTGCCCGGTTTGAAGGGGCTCGCCTCCGCTCCCGCCCGTTGAAGCGGTTGCGGGCGGCCTCTCACCCGCCGAGCCTCTGCGCGCTCGCTTTGCGACGCGTCTGAGAGACGCGGCGTCGCCCCTGTTGAAGAGCACAAGCGTTCTCTGCCGCAGGGGGCGAGAGAGACAAACGTTGGCCGGCTGGAAGCCTGCCGGACGGATGATGAGGTCGTTGCCGGCGCACCATGAAACCAGCGGTGCACTCACACCACTGCCCGGGCGCCTGCAGGCGAGCCAGACTGCGGACACCTCCAGACCGGCTGCTCTCTGCCCGCGACCGTCCCCCCGGACGGCAGGCTGGAGGCCTGGCCCACGGAGGTGCGAAGGGGGCGGTGCGTGGAAACCGCGCCGTCAGGACCGCGAGAGCCCACGGGCGGCACGCAGAGGCCAGTCATGACGCGTCGCGCACTCAGCATCGGGATCATCTCCGTTCTGCTCATCGCCGTCGCCACTCCCTACACCGACCTGGTGGTGCAGGGCACCTGGCTGGGGCTCACCAGCTTCCCGATCAGCGCGTTCTTCGTCCTGGCGGTGCTCGCGGGGCTGCTCAACGTCATTCCCCGCGCGCTGGGCGTCGGTCTCACGACCGCCGAGCTGCTGGTCGTCTACAGCATGATGCTGGTCGGCGCCGGCATTCCCAGCTTCGGCCTCACCGGCCTGCTTATCCCCTACATGGCCGGCCCCTTCTACTTCGCGACGGAGGAGAACGAGTGGGCGGAGACTCTCTGGCCGCTGCTTCCCGACTGGCTGCACCCGCCCGCGGGTCAGCCGGTAGAGGCGCTGTATGAGGGCCTGCGGCCGGGTGCCGCGGTCCCCTGGGGAGCCTGGGGCGTGCCGCTGCTGGCGTGGACTGCGCTGGCGGCGGGAGTCTATGCGGTCTTCTTCTGCCTCACCGCCATCCTCCGGCGCCGCTGGGTGGATGACGAGAAGCTGGTCTTCCCGCTCATCCAGCTTCCCGTGGAGATGGCGGAGTACGATTCCGAGGCGTCGCTGCTGCCGGAGCTCTTCACGAACCGCATCATGTGGGCGTTCTTCGCGGTACCCTTCATCATTCACACCATCAACGGGCTGCACTTCTACATCCCCGCCATGCCCTCGATCAACGTGCATCAGATCTCGCTGGACCCGGCCATCACCGAGCGACCCTGGACCGCGGTCCGGCCGCTGCGGCTGCGGATTCTGTTCAGCATCATCGGACTGGCCTTCATCCTCCCCGCCGAGCTATCGTTTAGCCTGTGGCTGTTCTACTTCCTGTTCCTCGGCCAGCAGGTCGTCGGCGAGGCTCTGGGCGCGCCCATGCCCTCAGTGCAGGCCTACCCCGTCCGGCAGTTCGTGGCGCATCAGATGACGGGGGGGATCCTGTGCTACCTCGTCCTGGGCCTGCTGGCCGCCAGGGAGCGCCTGAGGCAGGTGTGGGCCGAGGCGCGCCGGCCGCTGATGGGAGGGCCGCGCGAGCGGGGGACGGACCGCCGGGAGCCAATGCCCTACGCCACCGCCGTGTGGGGCATGTTTGGGGGCCTGGGGCTGATCGTGGCATGGGGGGTCTCGGCGGGCGCGAGCGCGGCGGCGATGGTCGTGCTCTTCGTGCTCTACTTCGCGATGCACGTCATCGCGGTGCGGCTGGTCTGCGAGGGCGGGATGCTCTACGTGCAGCACCCCTTCCGGCCTCTGAACATCATGCTGGCGGCGGTGGGCACGGGCGGTCTGGGGCGGCGCACCATCGCCATCACGGCGCTGCTGGACCACCTGCTGATGCTCGACAACCGCAGCCCACTGATGCCATCGCTGATGCAGAGCATGCGCATCGCGGAGGACGGCGGGATCAGCCGCCGGGGCCTCTTCGGCGCGCTGGCGGTCTCGGTGGGCCTCGCCACGGTCGTCTCCTGCGTGGTCTATCTGTGGCTGATGTACCGCCACGGGGGGACGGCGCTGAACACGTGGTTCACCAGCTACTACACCCGGAACCTCTACTGCACCTGGACGAACCACCTCATCGTCAACGGGGAGCCCCCGGAGCCGTGGGCGTTCGCAAGGATCGCCATCGGCGCCGGATCGATGTGGGCGCTGGTCTCCCTCCATCGCACCTACCTGTGGTGGCCGCTACACCCCATCGGCTACCTGATGGGCGCCTCCTGGCCGATGATCAACTTCTGGTTCCCCATCCTGATCGGCTGGATGCTCAAGAGCGCCGTGGTGCGCTTCGGCGGCCATCGTGTCTACCGGCGGCTACTGCCCGGCTTCCTGGGGCTGATCTTCGGCGAGTTCCTCAGCGCCGGGCTCTGGGCCGTCGTGGACATCATCGCCGGCGTGCGGGGCCACGTCATCTTCTCGTTCTGAGCGCTACCGGCCGCGGATGTAGTCGATCCTGACCCACCCCATAGCCTCCCCGCCGGTGGGATCGAGGCGGACGCTGGTGATCGCCCCCCGCCATCGCTGGTGGTCGCCGACCGGGACCACCACCTCGTGGAACTGCCCGTCGGCGGGCACCGTGAATCTGCGCGACTTCGCCTCATCCATGGTGGGGTCCTCGGCGGTGGTCCAGAAGAGCTGCGCGCCCTCGCCCAGACCCGGCTGCAGGGCCATGCGCAGGCGCACCCCGGTGACCTCGTCGGCGCTGATGCTGCAGTTGGAGCGCACCATGTAGGGATCGGCACCGGTCGTGGTGGTCTGCAGCACGCCGCCGGCCACCTCCAGGGCGCTGAGGTCGTGCGCCGGTCGCCAGCCCTCGGCATCGGCCTCGAACTCGAAGCGCAGCGTCTCGGCAACCTCGGGGCTGAGGCTGCAGGGACGATAGGAGACCCCGCGCATCTCGATCTGATGGGGCCCCGGCTCCGCCAGCCGCAGCTCCACCAGCGCCGCCTCCTGCAGGTGCCGCCAGCAGGGCGGCCGGGCGTCCACAGGGCTATCCACCTCGGCCGCGGCGCGGCCATCGACCAGGACCTCCTCCGGCCGCGAGACGTTGCAGGCCACCACATAGCCGGTGGTGGGCGGCGGGCAGGTCACCTCGCAGCGGAGGCTGCCTCCACGCATCTCGGCCGGCCCGACCTCCGCCGCGGCCGTCACCAGGACCCGGCCCCCATCGGCCTCGGCCACAGCGGTCACGGGCGTGGGACGCAGCCCCATGAGCCTGTAGGTGTTCTGGAGGATGTGCCGCGGCGAGAAGTTGGGGCCGGAGTCGCTCTTGTCCATGGCGCTGATGCTGTCGGGCCACAGGGCCTGATGCTCGGGGTCGGTATACTGCTGGTACATTGCGCTTGCCGTGACGCCGCGAGCGATGGTGGCCCAGTCGAGCGAGTCATCGTGCTCCGAGAGCTTCTGGAGAGCGTAGGCGTAGCGAAGCCCGTTCCACTGCACCGGGCGGCCGAACCAGCTTCCCTGGAACCAGGTGGCGCCGAAGACGGGGATGGAGGCGTACTTCAGGAACTCGAAGCCCTCCACGTCCCAGGTGTAGAGGAAGGGCAGACCCGTCCACGCCCAGTAGACGGCGCGGTCGAGGTAGTGATCCTCGCCGGTGATCAGATAGCCCTCCAAGTAGGCCTCGCAGGCGTCCGCGGAGGCCAGGATGTCGGGCGTGTGCACCGGGACCTCCCAGACCTGCGCCGCCCGCGGCACCTGAAAGCGGTCCATGAAGGCCAGCGCCTTCAGGCCCGCCTCGCGGGCTCGCGGGTCGCCGGTCATACGCGCGAAGCGCAGCACCTGCCAGGCCTTTCGCGCGCACGTGCCCACCTCCGCGGCGTTGTCGGGGCCCAGCTCGCCGTAATCCCGCCCCTTGAACACCCCGGAGGTGGCGACATAGGCGTGGAAGCGCCACGACCCGTCATCGCCCTGGCTCTGGATCAGCCCTCCCACGCTGTCACTCTCGCCCAGCAGCCGCGAGGCGGGACCGGCGAAGTGAAAGCCCATGTCGTCGGCCACCGGCCTGAGCCCGCTGAGCTCGACCACGTGATCGTAGCGTTGCCGGACGCGATCGATGATCCCCGGGTCCTCGGCCAGCTCCATGCCCATGCGCATATCGTAGAGGAACGAGGGCATCCAGCGCGGCTGCCGGGAGCTGGCGGGCCCGAAGAAGCTGGGGTGCCACTTCTGCTGCTCCTCATTCCACAGCGAGCGCAGGTAGGCGGCCATGTCGAACTCGACCTCATCCACCAGGTCTTCACCATGCGGCAGCGGATTGGGGTCGGCGACGCCGTGGCGCGTGAACCAGTCGCGCACCGCCTCCAGCGCCGTATCCCCCTCGTCCGAGTCCAGCACGGTCACCTCCGCCGCCAGCGCGACCTGCTCCCCGGCCTCCAGCGCCAGCGGCGCGTGCGCCACGCGCTCGTTCATGTCGATATGCTCCGGCATGGAGGGGGCGAAGATGCCCATCGTGGTGCACTGCCGCCCCGCGAAGCGATCCGGAGATGCGAACATGGCGCTCGGGCGGTTCAGCCCCTCCGCGTAGGGTCTGAGGTGGTCCCACGAGTAGGAGACCGTCGCGCCCGGGCCGCCCGGCACGTCGAGCCGCGCGCACATCATCGGGATCGTGACCATGTGCGGGTGCGGCACGTAGCGGATGCGATGCGGATGCTCGGGGGCGATGTCCAGGCTGCTGGAGGAGCGCTCGCCCTCCACGAGCCACTCCAGCCCCGGGAAGATGGCGTCCAGGCGCCTGGTCCCTTCCGGCGCGCCCTCCCCGACCAGCAGTACCGGCCCGTCCAGCGCCAGCATCTCCGCCGCCTGGTCCGGCATTGCCGATACCCGCAGCGAGAAGCGATCGGGGTCCTCCCACAGAGCGATGGTCTCAGCAACGCGCCACCGCACCCCGCCGGCGTCCGCGACGTCCGCCGAGAGCTCCAGAGCAGAGGCCGCGCCCTCGGGGAGCTCACCGCCGGCCAGCTCACGGGCGACCTCGGCGTAGACCAGGATGGGGGCATCCGCCGCGGCGGCAGTCACCAGCCGCGTCAGGCGAGGCAGCATGGTCACCGTCTGCCATCCGCCGGCGGTGTTACGCTGGATGGCGCCGATCCCGAGGCCGAACTCCGCTCGCGGGAAGACTGCCCGCAGACGCCCGTTGCCGATCACCGCCATCTCCGCGCTCACGTCCACCGACGCGCCATCAGCCGCCGGTCCGGTGGCCGGAATCTGCGGCCCCACCACCAGCTCGCTCGCCGCGCGGCCGCCCTCGGCGTTCTCCGCTTGCACGCTCGCCTGCAGCCGAGCCCGCGGCGTCTCTTCCTCGGCCCGCACTCGCCAGGTCATGGTCGCCTCGGTCTGAGGGCGAAGCAGCGCCAGAGTCTGCCGCCGCTCGCCCTCCGCCAGCGCCAGTTCGGGGCCGGTCTGAAGCTTCGCGACCAGATGCCGTACCGCCGCGTGCCCCGCGTTGCGCACCGTGAGTGTGACGATGGTGGCCTCCCCCACCCCCAGCACCGAGCGCCGTGCCATGAGGCCCGGGATCTCGACGGCCGGCGAGTAGTCCAGCGCGCTCGTGGCCGTGCGATCTCCGGCGGTGAGGCTGACCAGGAGCCGCCCCTCCTCATCCCGCAGTCCGGTCACGGTCCACTCGACCGCCGCTGTATCGTCCGGAACCAGGGAATCGACGACTCGCCGCGCGTCGCCCGCGACGGAGAGCCCGGCCGGAAGCTCGATGACGGCCGCGCCCGCCTCCACAGGCCGATCGCCGGCGTTCTTGAGCCGGGCCTCGACGACGCACTCGTCGCCCTCCCGGCCCTCGACCTCACGAATCTCAAGCGCGTCAACCGCCGGCACCGGGCCCACATGATCTACCCAGCGGATGTCGTCGAGCAGCATCCGCGCGTGCTCGCCGCGCAGCCGTGGCGAGATGTGCACCCACCGCACGCCCTCATCGTCGCTGTAGTCGTAGGCCAGCGCTCCCTCGTGCCACTGGCCGTCGCCGACGTGCTGCGGCGGGATCGTGAACGCCGCGCGCATCCCGCCCATCTCCAGCGGCTCATCGCTCATGGGGATCACGTAGAACACCAGGCCGCCGGGGTCGGATGCCGCCTCAGCTTTGTACCGGAAGCGGACGCCGCCGGTCAGCTCCGAGAGCATGGTGCCCTGCTCTCCGCTGCCTGGCTCCCAGACGCGGTTCAGCCCGCAGAGGCCCTCGGCGCTATCGCGCTGCAGCAAGACGGCATGATCGCCCGAGTGCGCCTCGTCGGTGACGGAGACATCGCCGAGGAGCTGCCAGTCAACGGGACGGCCCTCCTCGTCCAGCACCTCGAAGCCCCCGTTGGTGATGGGGTTCTCGGCGGCGAGGCAGGGCAGCAGCGTGAGGGTCAGCACAACGGCGCAGACAGCGGCTCGCATCGCGATCACCTCAGGTGTGCGAGAGAAAGCGTCAATCGGCTATCGGGCCAGCTCCAGCACCAGCACGTCGTGCACATCGATCTGCGGGACGACCAGCGTGCCGTCGGCGACCGGCTCGATGGCCGTGCCCGCCACCCCGAGCCGCGCGCGGGCTACCTCGAGGCCCGGCGTCGCGACGACGATCTCCCGCGCGGGGCGCATCTCACGGCTCACTCGCGCGCCGGCCACGATCTCGGCGTCGCTGGCGACCTCGCCCGCGTAGACCGGCTCCAAGCCCATGCCCCGGAAGCCCGTGTCGCCTCCGGGGTAGAACGCGGAGACGTTGAGCATGTGCAGCCACAGC
>JBNGDZ010000022.1:0-19328 GCA_049975765.1 Armatimonadota bacterium | reverse complement strand
GAGGTGATCCCAGAGGACCTTCGCAGGCGGGGTGATGGCCTCATCGCGCAGGTCCATCGGCCCGTGCGGGACAACCCACACGCAGGAGGTCTGGGGGGCGGTGAAGGCCTTCTCGGTCCCCCACAGGTACAGCACCTCCAGCCAGTCGGACGCGTCGTAGAGGCGCGTGACGTCATAGCTCTTCGTGCCAGCATCCGCCCAACGGTACTCGATGGCCACGCCCAACCCGCCCGTGTCGTCGCCGTAGGAGAAGTCGATCCAGCCCGCGCGGTCGGCGTTCTCCGGCGACGGCCGGCCACCCAGGTAGCCGAAAAGCAGGTCGCGGTACTGGTCGCTGTCGCGGAGCCACCCACGACGCACCGGCCCGCCCACGCCCGGCTGCAGCGCGTAGCTCCCGCCCCGCTGGAAGAGCCCGCAGCGGTCGGCCGCTCCTGAGAGAGTCACCTCGCCCTTCGGCCGCCAGACGCGCGCGATGCGGATAGCAGGGTTCACCGCGAACAGCACGTACTGGCTCTCGCCAGACGCGATCTCGCTGTCCCACGGGATCGTCACCACCAGCGCACCGGGAAGCTCCTCGATACGCGGCTCGCCGAATCCCTCGTGGCCCTCGACGTTGAGCACCCAGGGCTGACGGAGGACGTTCTCGCCGCCGGCGGGTGAGATGGAGCTGATGGCGTCGGCGGCCAGGTCAAGCTCAAGCTGGTAGGCATCATTGGAGACGATCAGCCGGTCGCCCTCCCGCCGGTACGGGGGCGGCTCCGACTCCCACCCCGACTCGCCAGGCCGAAGCAGCAGCAGGGCCGGGCGGTCGCCGCCGTGGCGGCTGAAGGCCGCCTGGCGGTCATCCCGCCCGGGGCGAGGCGGCAGCACCGCGCAGGGCGTGTCCACCGGCTCCTGCTGACCGCCGGGAAGAAGCTCAACAAGATGCCGCGGCCCGGAGTCCGGCACCGTCGCCAGCCGAAGCATCGGTCCCTCATAGTCGGTGCCGGGCACGGAGACCGCAATCGCCTCGCCCACGTCCTCGGCCCCCCAGACGCTCTGCACCTGCGCGCGACCGTCCAGCACGGTGTAGCCGTCATCGGGAACGATGCGCAGCTCCACCGGCCCCCAGCCGGGACCGGCGGGCAGATCGACCGAGGTCGGGACGCTCTCCCCCACCGGTATGCCCCCTACGGTCTCGCGGCGGAAGCTTGCGCCATTGGCCGCTCGGCCGATGACCCACTCCAGCGTGACCTGCTGCGCATCCATCCCGCCCACATTTCGGACACGGGCGAGCGCGCGGGCCCCGTCGCCCTCGCGCCGGATCTCGATGGGCCGCGCGGGGCGCTCGATGGTCACCACCGGCTCGACGTAGTACTCCCCGCACAGCTCATCGGCGTACTCCGCCACGCCCGGCGCCGCGGAGTAGGCGGTGAAGAAGCCGATGCCGTTGAGCTCCGGCGCAGTGCGCTTGAGGTAGCGGAACTGGCGCAGCACATCCTCGCGCGTGGGTGAGACGATGACCAGCCCCCGGTCGTTCGTGCGCTCATTGATCCCCAGCGCGGGGATGACCTGGGCGATGACGCCGGCCTGGCGCGCCACCGAGAGGTAGCTGTCGAACTGCCCCAGGTGGTCCCCCCGGTAGTTGAGGTAGATCTCCGGCAGGAACAGGTCCACCAGGTCAGCCACGTCCGCCCAGTACTGGTGCGCGCCCATGTACCAGACGCCGATCCACTGGTCGGGCTTCTGCTCCCTGAGCCGCCTCCAGGCCTCGATGAACTTGTCGGTGACATCGCCCGGCCCTCCGACCTCATCGATGGCGATCCAGTCGTCGGCGCCCCAGCTCTCCACGAAGCGCTCCACAGGCCACTCCTTGTAGCAGACGCCGCCCTTCCAGTGCGCAGGGATCGCCCCGCGCCGCAGCCACCACTGCGTGTCCTCCTCGGTCTTCACGGTGGTGGGCACGTTGCACCAGCGGAACTGCTGCGGCGCGCCGAACCACACGAACCACAGGTCGCGGTCGGTCACGGCGATCTCGCGCTCCACCCGCACGTCGGGCGGCATCTCAAAGACCACGCGGTACCAGCCGTTGTCGGCCGGCGTCCACTCGAAGGTCACGTCCCGGCGCTCGCCGAGGCTCTCCTCATCCTCCGCCCCCGCCAGCGCCAGCTCCTCGGTGACCGCGTCCGGCTCGCCCAGCGGACCGCCGCGGCGGGCGACGCGCATTGTGACTCTGACCTCACCCTCGAAGGGCTCCTGCGTGTCATTGACCACCGGCACGCTCCAGGTCACGGTCTGGCCGGCGGCGGGGATCATCTTCGTGATGCCAATGTCCTGCTCGTCGATGGTGAGCGCGTGGGCACCACACGCCATCGCCAGCGCGGTCACCATCACCATCAGCCTCAGTCGCATGGCAGCTCCTCCTGGCGTCAGCCGATCTCGAACGTGGTAATGGAGTTGGCCGGGAAGTCAACCTCGCCCCCGAACCGCGTCATGGGCGTGCGCTCGATGGCCCCCGCCTCCGGGAAGGGCACTTCGACGCGCTCGCCGGTCTCCCGATTCTCAAGCACCAGTCGGACATCCTCGGCGTAGTCGTCGTCCACCGTCTCGCCGAACTGCATCTGGGTGAGCTTGAAGGTGATCGGGCGGCCGGCGATCACCTGCGCCGGGTAGAGCAACTCCGCGGCCACCTCCACGAAGTTCTCCCGCCGGCCGGCCCCGGCGCTGACTGGCTGCCCGCGCTCCTCGCCGACGATCAGCGGCGGGCCGTCGAAGGCGTCAACCAGCGGGACCTGCGCCGCCTCATCGAGGTGCCCGGGATCGGTGTAGGTGTACGCGAGGCTCATACTCCAGCGGCCGCGCCGCGCCTGGTCCCAGACCGCCTCGTCGCGGATGCACCCCAGCCTGTCGCCCTGATAGCTCACTGCCGTGCAGGGGGCGTGCGCGTCAAGCCCGGCGATGCTCACCGGCACGCGCGCCTCCTCGCCGGCATTGATCACCGTCAGGTTCAGCCCCGCGGGTGCACTCAGCGTCTTCGGCACCTGGAGCCGGAGGCTCTCCGCGCCCTCGCTCAGGCACACCAGCAGTCCCGGCGCCTGGCGCTCCGAGAGGCCGGGCAGGCCGCGCCGGCGCGCCACCATGTGCCGCCACCCCTCGTCCCCGCCGCGCGTGTTGCGGTAGTCGTACTCGGGGCAGCTCGCGAAGTCCCGTCGGGCGCCATCGGCGATCGTCGATCCCGCCGCGAGCTCCAGAGGCCGGCACAGAGCGGCCCAGCCCTTCGGGGGCAGCACGAAGGGCTGTCCATCGACCTCCACCCGCCAGTCCTGATCACGGTCGAAGTTCAGCGCGATCTCAAGCTCGTTCGCGTAGCGGATACGGAGGCGCGCCTGCGTGAAGTCGTACTCCCGCGTCAGGCCCTCCTCGGCGCTGATCCACTCGCCGTCGTCGAAGTACTCGATGGCCTGCAGCTCCGCGTCGGCGTAGGCCTCCTGCAGCGCGCGCATCAGGTAATACTCCCGGATGGCCTCGGGTCCGGGGATATGCCCCGGGAAGAGGTGGTCGCCCATGAAGCCGGCGTGGCCGAAGGCGATCTGCATGGCGCGATACAGGTCCCAGTCCCAGGTCTCCGAGGGGGTGTCCGGGTCGAAGAAGCGCGTGTAGTAGCCCATCCCATGGTGCAGCGACAGCGGGCGCACCACGCGCAGCTCGTGCTCGGGCAGGATCAGCGCCTGCATCCTCTCGTTAATCTGCCGCTCGACCGCGTCGATGTGTCCGGCGTGATAGGTCGCGTGGGCCCCGCCCTCCCCGGTGGTGATCTCGAAGATGTCCCGATGATGCTCGAAGAGCCTCCAGGCGTTGCGATAGACCTGATCCCAGCCGAAGGCGTTCGGGTTGCGGGCGTCGAGGTCGATGTGCGTGCTCCAGGTGGCGAGGCCGGGCTGGTTGGTGGGCGTCACGTCCAGGTAGCCTGCTGTGGTCCCGTACATCTCGCGGATCTTGTGGCTCTCGATCTGCGAGTAGAAGAGCATCTTGTCGCTGGCGATGGGGAAGGCCGGGGGCGAGGGGCGGCTCAGCGGCCCCGGTGACACGCGCAGGTCTGCCAGCCGGGAGAAGGCCCAGGCGTTGCGCGGCTGGCGGGAGAGGTCCTCGCCCGGCGCACTGGCCTCCAGCGTCATAGCCTCCTCGGGGCCCGGATCGCCGGGCCGATCCGGCTCGCCGAACTCCCGCGCCGGGGTAGGGCTGTTGTACGGGCTGTCCCAGTCCATGTGGTTGTAGTTCTCGTGCACCGCCACCCGCCAGCCGACCTCGCCGCAGGCCTCGATGGCGCCACGGAACTGCTCGTCGGTCCAGCGATCCGGGTTCGCGGGCGTGAACTGCGGCTGCTTGCGGTCGTAGCCGTAGTGCATCCAGGTGTGCAGGATCGCCAGCACGTCCGTCATCCCGCAGCCCGCCATGAGCCGAATCTGCCGCTCCAGACCGTCTCCGTGCGCCATGCGCCAGTGGTCGAAGACCACCCGGTGGCTGATGGCCCCGCGGCCGGCGGAGCGCCGGCGGCCGGCGAAGGCAGGCAGCACGTCAATGTGCCGCGGCGAGGCGCAGATCCACAGGTCCTCGCCACACTCGTTGAGCGCCCGCGCGGAGTTCGCCAGGTAGTGCACGCGACCGAAGGCCTCCACCACGCCATCGCGGACGCTCCCGCCAGGCGCGTAGCTCGTGCAATGGCTGCTAAAGCGATCGACGAAGGTCGAGTAGAGCCCGCCGCCGCCCAGCACCACCATGCGCTCACTGAGCAGCGGATGGCGTAACACGCGGGCACCGGGCATCGGCTCGGAGGGGCGCAGCTCGATCCCCGTGACGCCAGCCGGCGCCTGGACCGGCTCCACGGAGCTGAGGCGGCAGCGCAGGGCCCTCCCGACCAGCTCCACGCGCGCGCCGAGACGCGGCGCGCCGGCGCCCCGCTGGCCAGCCTGCTCCAGCACCAGGGCGTCGCCGTCCCGGCGCGCGGAGAGCTGCAGGGCCGGGGCATCCGCGGCCCGGACAAGCACATGCGAGATGCGGCAGAAGTCGGCGCCGTCCGCGTCCGAGCGCGCGTCGATGCGCAGCTCGGCGCCCTCCGGCAGATCGACCTCGTAGAGCGCCTCGCGCCAGGCGTCGTCGTCGCGGTCGAGCGTGATGCGCCCGATCTCACGTCCGCCGAGGCTCAGCGCAATGAAGGCATCATCCGCCTCGTCATCGCGGTCATCCATGTAGCGCACGCCGAGCAGCCACCGCCCGGCCTCCACGTCCAGCGGGACCGTGACATGGCCCGCTGTGTGCGGCTCGACGGGCAGCGTGTCGCCGAGGCGGATACAGGGGCCGTGGCCGGTCGGCTCCCGCATGTACCCTCCCGGACCGTCGGCCGCCACGTCGGCCTCCTCGAAGGCCGATATGCGCACCGTCCCGTCCAGCTCGATCTCCCGGCGGCGCTGGTCGCGCACCGTTATCTCCACGCCCCGCGTCACGGTGAAGCGCTCGCCACCGTCGAGACAGCACGCAACCGCCATCAGGCCCCGCGAGCCGTCCGCCGGGCCGGGCGTGACGTAGTAGCTCACCGTTCCGCGCTCGTCAGTCGCGGAGAAGACGTACTCCCCGCCCCGCGCCTCAACGCGGCGGTCGGCGTCCAGCGTGGCCCCGCCCGGCAGGCAGGCCTCCCCGGAGAAGTCGTAGTAGATCTCATGCGCCGGCGCCGCCGGGGCCAGCGCGGTCAGCAGTGCTGCAACGCTCATCGCCCGGCTCATCGGCATCCCTCGTCCTCGTACGGGCTCGTGTACCATCGCCGTTGCCTGCAGCCTGCGGCTACGTATACACAAACTGCGCGGTGGCGGTACAGTCGCGGTCGGCGACCATGCGCACCCAGTGCGCCGAGAAGCCCTCCGGGAAGACGTGCGTCCGCTGCTCCCCTCCGCCCACAGTGACGGCCTCCGCGGCGGCGAAGGTCCCGTCGCCGAGCGCGTCCACCTCGACGGTGAACTCCACCGGCCCGGCGGAGAGCTGCGAGAGGTGCAGGCAGGTGCGCTGGAAGCCGGTCATGAGGAAGGGGTCAGATGGCTCGCCTGCCTCCACCTGTGTGCGCCGCCACGGCCCACCCCAGCCGGCGGGCCGGCCGAAGCTCCACAGGTCATCGGTCTTCCCAAGCCACAGGTTGGCCTGCGGCTGGCCCTGGTGCAGGACGCTGTCGCCGGTGGGGGTGCACTGATTCCCGCCCAGCACCAGCAGGCCCATCCAGGTGCAGAAGTCGGGAATGATGCGCAGGTGCTGGCAGATGGGCTTGATCGGCAGGACGTCGCCGCCGTAGGCCTGCGCGGGAAGCTCGTAGAACATCCCGTGGCAGTCCATCAGGAAGCGCTCCGTCTCCACCTCCCGGATGCGCGTCCACTCCGTGAGCCAGCCGTGGTCGTAGCACTGGCTGGCCTTGGGGAGGCGGTACGTCCGCCATCGGCCGCCGGTGAGCACCTTCAGGATCGCCGACGTCTCATCCCAGCCGGTGGCGAAGACCACCTGGCCGAGGTTCCGCCGGCCGGCGACCTCCATGAAGGGCCTCTCCTCGATCAGCCGCCACATCTCGCCGTCCCACTCCCCGAGGCGGCCGGCGGCGCGCCTGCCCAGGTACTCGGGCTCATCGTAGGTGTTGTTGGCGACGATCAGCCGGCCCATGGCGGTGTGGGCGCCCTTGAAGTGCGGCCAGGCGTCCTCCGGCATGCCAAGCTCCCCACGGACGTCGAAGAGGACCTCGCAGGCCAGGCTCTCCACGTCCGCCTCGATCAGCAGCCCCTCCATGGTCAGGAAGTAGACGAGGCGCCCGGGGTCGTAGAGATGCTCCACCGTGGCCGTCAGGCGGTGCTCCACCAGGGGCTCGATGGTCCGCACCTCGCCGTCGGCGTCGATGATGTGCGGGCCGATGATCATCTGGTCGGTCTGCGGGTGCACCATGCGATTGGCGTAGGTGCCAACCACGCTCTCAGGGCGCTTGCTCATGCGCAGGTCGGGCGTTACCTCATACAGGCCCGTCCCGGAGCCGCTGCCGGGGTTGGAGGGATAGGTGATCATCCACAGCCGGTCGGCCCAGGGCATCAGCGCCCCGATGCCGGACTCGCTGCGCCTGGGCACCAGGTCCGCGGTCACGTGAAGGTGCGGGAAGACGCCGCTGATGTTGACGGGTCGCTGGCTCATTCCGTTCGCCCTTCTAAGGTCGCGATCTCATGGTCGAACAGCGTCGGCTGCTGGGGCGGCCTGCGCACCACGATCAGTCCCATCAGCGCCGAGACGCCCACTACCGCGCCCAGTAGCGTCAGCAGCGAGCGCCACAGGTCGTCGGGCGGAGGGACGCTGCTGACGATCGCGGCGGTGAGGAAGACCACCGCCAGGTCCCACTTGAGCTGCGCCCACCTCGGCCGCAGCAGCAGCGCCTCCTCGCGCTCCCGCACCAGGAGCATGAAAGTCCGAGGGAGGGTCACGGTCAGGAACGCCCCCAGGCAGATGCCGATCCACTGAAGCTGACTCACCTCAGGAGCCACCAGCACCCGCGCCGCCATCAGCGGTGCCAGCACCATCAGCATCCACACCATAAGGATCACCATCAGGCCCCAGTCCATCCGGAATACCGAGCTCATGCACGCGTCCCTCCGGTCAGGCACATCTGGTTCAGTATCGCTTCGCCTCGATGCTCGCCCGGCCGCCGTCGGCCAGCCGCACCTTCCACAGCCCCGCGGCTCGCACCACGTCCTGAACGCCCTCGCCGGCGACCTCGGGCTGCGCATACTCCTCGGTCTCGCAGGGCAGGATCACCGCCGCGCGCACTCCCGCTGGCAGGTCCACTTCGATCGCGAAGCGCTCGTCGTCACGCTCCCAGGCCACCTCGATCTCCCCGTGAGGCGTGGGCATGCGCCCCTGGCACCACGAAAGGTCGAGCGGGATCGGCGCGATGATCGCGCGCTCGAAGCCCGGCAGCGCCGGCTCCACACCGAGCTGGTAGCGATGCAGGAAGTACAGCGGCCCGCCCGACCAGGCGTGGCAGCGCGAGCGCGTGCGCGCATCGCCGAACATCTCCCAGGCGGTGGTCGCGCCGTGCCGGAGCATCTCCCCCCATCGCTCCTGCGTCCAGTCGGCGATCAGCTCGTACAGGGCAAGCTTCGCCAGCGCCTCGAAGGAGAAGAACGCAAAGAAGGGGCTGCCCATGGTCACGAAGTCCGCCGGCGGGGCGTAGACGTGGCGCTTGACAGACTGCAGTCAGTCTTCGGGCACCGCCTCGCAGAGGTAGCAGACCGTCTGCGTCTGCTGGCTGAAGACCTCCGAGCGGGTGCCGTCATCGTGGATGCTGTCAATGTAGGCGAGGCGCTCCGCGTCCCAGAGGTGCTCGTTGATCGCGTCTATGAGCTCCGGGACTGCGTCCGCGAACGCCTCGGCGTCATCGTCCTCGCCCAGCAGCTCCGCCATCTTTGCCCCCCGCCGCAACGCCTCCACCAACCAGGCGTTCTGATGCGTCACCACGCCCCGGTTCGGCGTGTCCATCGGGGCCCAGTCGATCATGTTCCAGGCCTCGATCTCCAGCAGACCCTGCGCGTTGCGCATATCCAGGAAGTTATGCAGCGCCTCCGACACGCGCGGGTAGATCTCTCGCTGGAACTGCAGGTCGGCGTCGTAGAGGTAGACCTCCTCGCAGCCGAGCACCCACAGCTCCGCCCACGCGGTGAGGATGCCCTCATCCCCCGACGGCACTCGGGACTCGGGCACCGGGGAGCGGAACATCGACTGCGCCGCCAGCCGCCAGCAGCGCTTGGCGAACTCATAGGTGCCGAAGGCCGCGTAGCCGATCAGCGCCTCGTTGCGCGCATCGCCCACCCACAGTGCCTGCTCGTAGAGCGGGCAGTCCACGAAGGTGTCCTCCATGCAGCAGCGCTCGGTGTGCCGACACATCTCCCAGATGCGGTTCAGCAGCGCGTCGGAGCAGCGAAAGCTCCCCCGCCGGGGCACCGGCAGGGAGTGCAGCAGCACGCGCACCGTCCGGAGCTGCAGCGCCTCGGACAGGCCGCGGACGGTCAGCAGCATGTAGCGCAGGCCGCGGCGGTGCGGGCTCTGGAAGCGCTGCCAGCCCTCGCGCGTGACGTAGCGCAGCCCTGCATCGATGCGCGTCCACTGCGGCTCGCCCCCGCGGAAGGCCTCGAAGCCGTAGAAGTCCAGGACCGCCCCGGCCGGCGCCCGCACCTCGAACTCCAGCAGCCCCGAGACCTCCCGACCGAAGTCGATGAGGATCTCGCTGTCGCCGGCGGCGTTCGGGTGTACGATGGTGGTCTCCGCGTTCTCGGCGCAGAGCGCCTGCGCGTCATCGATCTTCGGAGGCGGCGCGTCGAGCGCCACCGCGTGCTGTGTCATCAGGCCGTTGTGCACGTCGGTGAAGTCCTCCGGCGGCAGGGCCTCGAACTGCGCTCGGCCCCCGCGCAGCTCTGCTGCCGTCTCGCATGCCAGCCCGGTGGCCACCGGCTCATCGGCCTCTGCGCCCTCCTCGGCGCCGGGCAGGCAGACGGCCAGCGGCGTCTCACCGCCGTGCAGCGGGGAGGCCACCTCCAGCGGCACCTCGGCGTCGAGGCCGAAGGTCACCGTCCCGTAGCTGCGCGTCAGGCCGACGTCCAGCAGCAGCAGATTCTCGCCCGCGCGCAGCTCAAGCTCCAGCGATTGCGGGCGGCCCTCCAGCTCCAACGCCCGACCGTTGAGGGCGGCCGCGCGCAGGCCCAACCGCCCGTAGGGCAGCAGCGTCGCGGTGCAGTCCTCCGGCACGGCGATCGCCACTGCCAGCAGCGCCGCGATGCGGTCGGCGACATCGCCCTCGGGGAGGTAGGCGTTGAGGCTGGCGTCCAGCACCTGGCGCGGCGGGCGAACCGTGCGCGCGCTAACCACGCGGGCGGGGTAGGCAGGATCCTCTGTCAGGAAGGGGATCTCGCGCGGGGACATCCCGGTCCACGGCTCGACGCCGGCCGGCCCGATCTCGGCAGCCTGCTGCCAGCCGCCGTCATCGAAGTCCGTCTCGGTCCAGCCTATCAGGTCCTCCCGAGCGTCGAACTGCTCGGCCCAGCCCATCTGCAGCGCCGTCCGCGGCGTGGGCCTCCGCCAGCCGGTGTGCCGCGTCACGCGCCAGGAGGCATCGGAGACCAGCAGCTCGCCGCCGTCGGCCTCCAGCCGGCAGATCAGTCCGCCACGGCCGGGCATGTACTGGTAGGTCGAGATGCCGATGTGATGCACCAGCACCGCGATGACGTTCTCGCCCGCGCGCAGGTGCCGGGCGACTTCGTGGCTGTCGTACTGCTGATCGAACGGCCAGCAGCGGTTGGGACCGCGTCCAACCGCGCGACCGTTGATGTGCAGCACGTAGCGGCTGTCGGCTGAGATGTGCAGCGTCGCGTCCTCGGGCACGTCGTCAAGCTGGAAGGTGCGTCGGGCTGCGAGGTAGTAGTTCATCGGTGACGCTTCGCCTGGCGGCGCACCCGCACCACTCGCCCAGATCCACCGGGCGCCGGCGAAGTGCTTCATAGCGATCAGTCCCTGCCTGCTGCCTGGTGCGGGGACTCGCCATATGCGACGCGGCGCGGCGGGACTCCTCCTACCGCCCGGCAATAGTCGCGAAGTCAGGTATCTCGAGTGCGACGATGGAGCCACCAGTTTTCACCCGGACCCAGGACACCATCGGAGGAGCAGCAGATGTGCTCGAAGAAACGCCGTGACCAGCGGCCGGATGCAGTCCCGGCGGCTCGAGGGGGTTGTGTGCGCTGTGGAGGCGAGGCTGTCGTCGTGGTTCGGACTTGGCGCTCGCCGGCCTCCATCGTGGCGTTGACAGGGAGGAACACCCCGATGACCGATGAGGCGCAGAAGCGCTACGAATGCGACGTCCTCGTGATCGGTGCGGGCGTGTCGGGATACTGTGCGGCGATCCAGGCCGGGCGGTGCGGCTGTGAGACCATCCTCATTGAGAAGGACGAGGTCCTCGGCGGCAATGCCGGTCCGAAGCTCGGGGTGGGGATCACGGGCGCTGCCCGCTACAATCCCTACGCCACGGAGACGGGCATCCTGCAGGAGATCCGCGAGGAGGCGTGCTGGGCTGACGCCTTCACCCACACCATCGGGAGGACCAACGGCTACAGCATCTCGCGCCGCTTCGAGGCCGTCGTCCAGCAGTTCCTCGAGGATGCAAAGGTCACGACACTCAAGCGGCACTACGCCCGCCGGCCCATAATGGACGGCGAGCGCATCGCCGCGGTGATGGTCGAGGACATGGCGGCCTTCCAGACGGTGCGCATCGAGGTGCGCGACTGCGTCATCGAGGCATCCGGTGACGGTGAGATCGGCGTCCGCGCCGGAGCGGACTTTGACATGGGCAGCGAAGGCCGCGATGAGTTCGGCGAACGCTCGGCTCCTGCCCAGCGTACTGATGAGGTTCAGGGCACCAGCCTGGTGGCCATCGCCCACAAGACTGACAGGGAGGTCACCTTCATCCCGCCTGCGGGCACGCCGGAGCTGACCCCGCGGGTCTGGATGAGCAGCCTGTCATCATACCTGCATCACCACGGCGGCTGGTTTGCTGGCAATGAGCTGATGTTCCTGTACGTCACCGAGACCGGCGGGCATATGGACACCATCGGAGATGACGCGGAGATCTACGAGACCCTCCTGCAGCAGCTCTGGGCGGAGTGGGACCACATCAAGAACGGTCCGCACGCCGAGGAGGCCAGGAACTGGGACCTGCTGTGGGTAAGCCCCAAGGCCGGCAAGCGCGAGAGCCGCCGGCTGATGGGCGACTATGTCCTCACCCAGCACGACGTCGAGCAAGGGCGCCGGTTCGACGACGACATCGCCTACGGCGGTCACGACCTTGATGACCATAAGCCCCTGGACGCGGGCAGCAACATCGTCGCCGTCAGCATTCCGCCGATGTACGGAATCCCGTACCGCTGCTGCTATTCGCGGAACATCGGCAACCTCCTGCTGGCGGGCCGGCTGATCAGCGCCACGCATCTTGCGCACTCCAGCAGCCGCATCATGGCCACCGGCGCGGCCATCGGACAGGCGGTGGGCACGGCAGCCTGGCTGTGCCACCGGCATGGCTGCTCCCCCCGTGAGGTGTACCGCCACCACATCGACGTCCTGCAGGAGAGGCTGCTGGCCGATGATGCCACGCTGCTGGGCAAGCCCCACGTACGAGACGCTGATCTGGCCCGCGACGCAACCCTGACCGCCACATCCGAGCTGCGCCTGAACGATCTGCAGCCCGGCCGGTTCGTGCCGCTGATCGCCGACGCGGGGGTCGTGCTGTGGGACTGGCCCCAGGTACTGGAGAGCATGGAGCTTTACGTGCGCAACGCAAGCTCCAGCAGCCAGGAGCTGACGGTTCGGATCGACCGGGCCCGCCGCGACCGCCGCTGGAAGACCAAGGACGAGTTCCGCGAGTTCGGCCGCAATGACCTCCGGGACGAGGCCTTTGAGCGGGTGTATCACACCGATGCTGCCGTCCCGGCGGGTCACGAGGGCTGGGTGAGCGTGGACACGTCCGGCCTGGAGCTCGGTGCGACCGATGCGGCCTGCGATGACGACCGGCTGCTGATCTCGCTGGCCGAGAACCAGTCCATCGAGTGGGCCGTGACCACCGGGCCGTGTCCCATCGCGGGAATGGTTGAGCACAGCCACACGAGGCCCAGGTGGAGCATGCTCGGCGAGATGGCGGCGATCCGGCTGCGCCCGGCGCCGCCTGTGGGCGAGGCGGCGAATGCCGTCAACGAGTACACGCGCCGGCTCGGCACGGCCCCCACGAACATGTGGATGTCCGACCCTGACCGTGGCATGCCCCAGGAGCTGCGGCTGCAGTGGGATGAACCACAGGCGATCAGCCGCGTGGAGCTCGTGTTCGATACGCTCTACAGGGACCGGCACGACGCGCCCTGGGAGAGCCGTAAGCGCGCCGCGGCGATGTGCGCTAGGGACTACGACATTATCGCCCTCACCGACGATGGCTGGCGGCGCATCGCGGCAACGCGCGGCAACCACAACCGCCGCCGAAGCCATGAGATGAAGCCGCTGGTGGCCCGGGGTCTGCGGATCCGTGTCCTCTCAGCGCATGACAACAGCTACGGAGCACGGATCTACCGGGTGAGCGTGTTTGAGTAGGCGGTGCTTACCGAGCGTTCGCGGCAGCGTGCCGAACAGGTCCGGGCCGGCTGCGAGGCGAAAGGCGCATCGAAGCCCCGCATCCGCAGGCCGCCGCGCAGCCCAAGAGCCCATGGTGGGTCAATCAGAGGAGGGAGCCACATGCGCCCCGTGAAGGCAATCGCGGCGCTTCTTCCGTTCCTGATAGCGTGCGCGGCTCAGGCGCAGGAGCGGCCGGAGTTGGTCGTGCGCAATCCCCACTACTTCGTGATTGTCGGGGACGGCGAGACCGCGCCCACGCTCTCCGTGGAGGTCCGCAGCTTCTTCGACAGAACCCAGGCTCTGAAGCTGGAGGTGTCGGACCCCGGGGGGGCGATCCGGCTCGAGTCAACGGTGATGGTCGGCGAGCAGGCCACGCACCCGATCCCCGGCGAGCCCGCGCAGCTCTACCTCGTCTCCGCCAACATGGGCAGCAACGGCATCGTGTTCTCCTGTGATCGCCCATGGGCGGTCTACGCCGCCGGGCGCACCGGCCTGGGCTCCAATGGCACGGTGCCGGAGATGTACCTTTACGTTCCGGAGGAGACGGAGGCCTTTGCGCTTCGCGTCTCGGCGGTGTCGCCCAATGAGGGCGGGCGTGTCACGCTCCACCGCCCTGA
Source organism: Armatimonadota bacterium (assembly GCA_049975765.1). Lineage (GTDB taxonomy): Bacteria > Armatimonadota > Zipacnadia > Zipacnadales > UBA5352 > JAYENL01. The sequence continues at coordinate 5,526 of JBNGDZ010000022.1, read as the reverse complement.
CGGGTCGGTGGCACTCGTCATGGACGGGGAGTTCGACACCGAACAGGAGCGGCAGGTCGAGGTGCCCGAGGCCCTGCGGGGGCGGGCATGGTCGCTAACCTGGAGCGAGCCGCAGACGGTGGACGCGAGCCTGCAGGACATCAACGTATACATCGAGGGCTCGCTCACGCCCCTCCTGTGGATCGAGAGGCAGTGGGCGGAGGCGCACGGCGAGATGCTGTGGGAGCGGCACAAGGCGGCTCTGGCAGAGGAGGAAGCGCAATGAGGCGACTGAGCGCGACGGTGGCGCTGCTGGCCTGCGCGGCTACTGCATGGGCGGCGCCCGAGCAGATGATCCCGCGCTGGGAGTACGTGCCGACCCGGGTGCCCTTCACGCACATCCTCGACTACGGCGACATCTTCAGCCCGGAGTACCTTGCAGGGCTGGAGGAGGGCCCTCCGCACCTGATCACCCACCACAAGCTCACCGTGTCGCACCCCTACTTCGGCCCCATGTGCGATCTCGAGGCCATCAGGGCGGGAGAGAATCAGCCATCGGCCGCCGAGGCGGTGGCCGCCTATCGGGCCCATCGACAGCAGGTGGAGGACTACATCGAGGCCGCCCATGCGCGTGGGGTCGAGGTCGTGACCTCCTATATCTGCATGATGACGACCGGCGGACATCCGGACCGGCGTCTGGGCGTGTGGCGCTTCTGGGATAACTGGGAGGCCTTCGAGGAGTTCGACCTCCCGCCGAAGCCGGAGGACCCAATCAGGTGGCAGCAGCGCAAGCCCGACGGCTCCGAGCACCACTTCTATCGCAAGGAGCACGAGCCGTACGCCCCGATGTATCGCTACAGCAACTGCGTCAACAACCCGAGCTTCCACGCCTATCAGCGCTGGATCGTGGAGGAGGCCGCGCGCGCCGGGCTGGACGGGGTGTTCGTGGACAACGCCGGCAGTCAGCGGTGCTACTGCGCGTGGTGCCGGGATGGCTTCGACCGGTGGCTGAGGGAGCGCTACGGGCCGCAGGAGATCGACGCGCTGTTCGACGGCGAGACCACCATGGCCGAGGACCTCAGCGGTGGCGAGTTGCGCACCGCGGAGACACAGCTCTTCTGGCAGGAGAGCATCCATCAGCACCTGGAGCGCATCCGGCGGTGGGGCGCGGATATCCGTGGCAGCTTCTACATCTACCCCAACGGCCTGCAAGGGCGCGCGCATTACATGGCGACGCGCTTCCGGGATGCGGACCTGGGCATGGCCGAGAACTCCTCCGGGGCCTTCGGCGGCCACCCCGGGATCGCCCGCCGGCACGTGGTGGCGGGGCTGTACATGCGGCACGTGAACCAGAATCTGCGACCCTTCCGCTACGCCCCGGCCATCGGCGCCAACTGCCGCGTGTCCATGATGTCCTACTCGGGCTACCCGAGCACAGATGAGGCGAACCTGGGGCCGAACGAGAACGTGGGCGTCCTGGGCCTGGCGGAGGCGGCGGCCTTCGGGGGCGGAGGCACGTACCTGATGTACCGCCCGTCCCGTCATCCGTGGATGGCCCCGGTGCGGGCCATGATGAACGACTTCTTCGAGCGAAACGCCGAGCTCTACGCGGGTCGCTACCCGTGGGGACAGGTGGCCGTCTTCATGCCGGTGCTGCCGAACTACTTCGGCGACGCAGCCACACACCAGCTCGGCGGCGAGGTGCTGGAGATGCTGATGGGGCAGGGGCTGCTCGTGGACCTGATGACCGAACAGACCTTCTCCCCCGAGGCGCTCGGCCGCTACGAGGCGGTGGTCATACCGCAGGTGCGGATCATGTCCGACGCGCAGATGCAGGCGCTGATCGACTACGCGGCGGGTGATGGGCGGCTGATCCTGATCGGCGAGGGGACCGCCGTGCGTGATCGGCTGGGGCGAGAGAGAGCCGAGGCGGACCGGCAGCCGCTGCTGAGGGCCGCCGACGCGGCTCTGACGGGCTCCATAGACGAACTGGACGCCGCCGCGGTGAACCTGCCGGCGTCGGTCAGGGCCGGCGATTCGGGTGATCTCGTGCGGCTGGCGGCCTACGTGGACAGTTGGGAGGCGCCGACCGAGCTGACCGTGCACTGCGTGAACTACGACGTGGAGATCGGCACCGACAACGACAGGGTGGGGGCCGTGGATGACCTTGTCCTGTCGATCCCGCTGCCGGCGGGCATGACCGCACGTGCCGCCACGCTGAAGGTGCCCGGCAGCCAGGACGTAAGCATCGACATACAGATGGGGCAGCGCAGAGCACAGATCGTCATTCCCCGACTGGACATCTACGCCATCGTGCACATCACGCTGGCCGGAGGCCTCGACTGAGGGGGATCAGCGCCCGGCCCCGGAGCGAGGACCGCGACAGGGCCTGCCGGCACAAGAGGCCCGGGACTGGGGCGGACCGACAGCGTGGTTCACCGCCCCGAGCCGACACACTCCGCGGCAGGAATCAGCGTGCACACCATAGAAGCCTCCGGGGACCGACAGCGTCAGTATCATCCCCGCAAGGGCACAGGAGAAGGACATCGCCGATGCTGACAGCGGAGAAGGTGAAGCGTGCAGCGAAGGCCATGGGTGCGGACCTGGTGGGAATCGGCACGCCCGATCGCTGGGAGGGTGCGCCCAAGCAGATGGACCCGCGCTACATCATGCCCGAGGCGAAGTCAATCATCGCCTTCGGCTTCCGCATCATGCGCGGAAGCCTCCGCGGCATCGAGGAAGGTACGTTCTTCAGCAACTACTCGTCGATGGGCTACGGGGCCCTCAACTGGCTGTACATTCCGCACACGATGATCAACCTCGCCAAGTTCATCGAGGACCACGGGTACGAGGCCATCCCCCTCGGACACCTGTCGCCGTGGCGGGCGATTGACAACCTGGGGAACCTGCGTGAGGGCTACTCGCGGCCGGTCGAGCCGGGCAAGCCGGCCCCGGATGTGATGGTACACCTGCGCATCGCCGCCTTTCTGTGCGGGCTGGGCGAGATCGGCTGGTCGAAGATGTTGCTCACGCCCCAGTTCGGCCCGCGCCAGCGCCTCGGCGTAATGCTCACCGAGGCCGAGCTCGAACCTGATGAGATCCTGGAGCCCTATCTGTGTGACCGCTGCATGAAGTGCGTGGAGGAGTGCCCGGGCGGGCTGATCCCAACCGACCGCACGGTGAGGGTCACGCTGGCGGGCCACGAGGTCGAGTGGGCAGACATCGACCACGAGGCTTGCGGTGTCTACTTCCGCGGGGGCGCGATCCTGGACGATGGTGACCATGGGGAGTACCTTCCGAACCGCGATGACGTCGCTCCCGGCCCCTGGTCGCCCTTCCCGCGCAAGCCCAACACGATCTACGAGCACGGACAGGCCATCTCCGGCTCGAAGGGCTGCACGCGCGCGTGCATGATCCACCTCGAGGAGCAGGGGAAGCTGGGCAATCAGTTCCACTCACCATTCCGCCGCAAGCCGCTCTGGCGGGTGGACTGGCCGCGGCAGGACCGAATGGAGCTGGAGGGGGAGTAGAGAGTGCTGGCCGATACGTGCGAACGGGCGATGCGAACCGTGATGCGGGGAGGTCGCACAGCGCGCACGCTGAATCCATGACCTGAGGACTCACGCGGTCTGCAGTGAGGAGACATCACCGACTAAGGCTCCAAGGGAGGGTATCAGATGCGCAGGTTGACCATCAGCGTTGCGATCGGTCTGCTGCTTGTCCCGTGCCTGGCGATGGCCCAGTACGGGATGGAGGAGTACGAGAAGACCAGCGAGGTGCGCGTCCGAGCCGGATGGTTTGACATGGGGGACGCCGGCGATGGGCTCGGAGTCGGGGTGGACTACGCCTTCGAGGCCTGGAATCAGGAGTGGATGGCGGGGCTTGAGTGGGGGGATGCGGACGGCGGCCCGCCTGCGGGCGAGACCGACGGCGGCGGCATCGACACGTGCTGGGGTGCAACCTTCAACTGGATCGGCCGTAGCGGTGACGAGATGGCCATGCGCGAACAGGCTGAACTGTACTACGGTGCCGGCGTGGGCTGGTACAACGTGGATAACAGCAGCTCCGACGACTCCCTCGGCGCGCAGGTGCTGGTGGGCGCGGACTTCGCCAGCGACTGGTTCGGCGAGCTGCGCTGGGTCTTCGGCACCGATGTCCTCGGCGGCGACGTGGACGGGATCCGCGCGGCTGTGGGCTTCCGCTTCAAGTGAGCGCAACGCATCGTCCTGTCCGGCGGCCGGCCTCGCACCGAGGCCGGCCGCATTCTCCGTACGGGAGGGCCTTCGACCATCGGCGTCGAAGCCGCTCCTGTCTTTGACGCACGCGGTTGCCGCTGGCCGATAGCTCGTAGCTCATCGCTCACAGCTCACACCATGCGATTCGCAATCGGATACCAGCTCCCCGACGAGGACGGCGAGGGTATCGCCGAGATCGCCGCCGAGTACGCGGAGCATATCGCGGAGGTCTACTTCCCGTGGGCGGACATGCCCTCGGGTCGCGCGCCGCTGGCGACGCGCCGCGGCTATACGGACTGGACCGCCCAGCGGCAGCTCGAGCGCGACCTGCTCCGGCTTCGGGAGCTGGGGGTGCGCCTGGACGTGCTCTTCAACGCCGCCTGCTACGGCGGCGATGCCATCAGCCAGCGGTTGGAGAACACGGTGCGTTCCGTGCTGGATTACCTCGACGTGCTGGTTGGCGGCACTGACATCTGCACCACCACCTCCCCGTTCGTGGCACGCACCGTCCAGAAGCACCACCCTGAGGTCGAGGTGCGTGCGTCGATCAACATGCGCATCGGCACCATCAAGGGCATGGCCTACCTCGCGGACGTCTTCGACAGCTACCACGTGCAGCGGGAGCACAACCGCGACCTGGCGCACCTGCGCGAGCTGAGGGCCTGGGCCGACGAGCGGGGCAAGCGCCTGACGATGCTGGCCAACTCCGGCTGCATGATCCACTGCTCCGGCCAGAGCTTCCACGACTGCATGGTGGCCCACGAGGCGGAGATCGACGAGACGCTCAACGTCACCGACTGGCAGGCGCACACCTGCTGGCGGTACCTTCAGGAGCCGGACAACTGGGTGAGCGTGCTGCAGAACACCTGGGTGCGGCCCGAGGACCTGCACCACTACGAGAGGCTGTTCGGGGTCGTCAAGCTGGCCACGCGCATGCATGCGAGGCCGCGGATGGTCATCGACGCCTATGTGAACCGCCGCTTCCGGGGGAACCTGCTGGACCTGATGGAGCCGGGCTTCGGGCCGGCCTTCGCGCCGTTCATCATCGACAACACGCGCTTCCCGGACGACTGGTTCGAGCGCACGTCTACCTGCGACCGCCGCTGCCACGCGTGTGATTACTGCAGGGGTGTGCTGGAGCAGGTCCTGGTGCGGCTGGGGTAGTAGGCCCGCGGTCGCTGCCCTGTGGAGAACGGCGGGCCGGACGGTGGTCCGGCCCCTCCATAACGGCTTTGGGCGTGCGGGTGCCCAGCCGTTGTCGTCGTTGGCTGTGCCGGCAGCGCAGCGCGCGCCGGGCGCATCGCTGCCGCGG
>JBNGDZ010000021.1:0-19400 GCA_049975765.1 Armatimonadota bacterium | reverse complement strand
GTACCAGGCCGGCGAGGGCGGCACGCGCTTCCCCTTCAATGAGGGCGTGCGGGTGCTCACGCCCGAGCTGTTGCTGCACGATGACTCGCTCGTGCGCGTGGATCACCAGGAGCGCGAGAACTACCTCAAGCTCCGCTACCCCGAGGGCGAGGAGTACATGTGGATCTCCTTCCCGCGGGCGGAGGACGCCCCAGCGGGGCCGGACGGTCGCGTCGGGATCGATGACCAGCCGATCTACGACACCGATGAGCTGCTGCCGGTCACGATCCCGGCCGACACCGCCAAGCAGTTCTGGATTACGGTGAAGGTGCCGGAGTATCTGCCCGCGGGCACGTATCGTGGCAGCGTGGAGCTTCGCTCCGGCGACGAGGTCGTGGACGCGCTGGCTCTGGAGGTGGAGGTGCTGCCCTTCGAGCTTGAGCCCAACCCCCTGGAGTCGAGCATCTACTTCCACTGGGGCATCGAGCTGATCCCCGAGCCCGGCTCGGTGAAGTATAACAGGCGTAGCTTCTCCCAGTATCGCGCGGAGCTGCACAACCTCCTCGACCACGGGGTGGACAACCCCACGCTCGGCGTGCGGCCGCAGTCGGGAATGCTGCCGGTGGCGCTGGCACTGCGCGGGGCGGTGGGCATGGCGAACGACCATCTCTACTACCTCGTGGCGCGTACCAGCCTGCCGGCGGAGCGCATCAGGGAGATCATCCAGATCGCGGAGCGCTTCGGCTTCGACGACGTCTACTTCTATGGCCAGGACGAGGCCAGGGGCGAGGCGCTGCTGGCGCAGCGGGAGGAGTGGGAGCGCGTCCATGAGGCCGGCGGGAAGGTCTTCGTGGCCGGCCAGTCGCACGAGGCCCTCCCACTGGTGGGCGATCTGCAGGACCTGCTGGTCAACTACGGCGACCCGTCGGCGGAGGAGGCCGCGAAGTGGCACGCCAACGGGCACAAGATCTTCTGCTACGCGAACCCCCAGTCAGGGCTGGAGGAGCCGGAGACCTACCGGCGTAACTTCGGCCTGCTGCTGTGGGCCAACGACTACGATGGGGGCATGACCTACATCTTCTACCACGGGTGGAATGACTTCTCCGGCGAGCGCTACCGCCAGCACAACTTCATCTACCCGACGATGGATGGCGGCATCGACACCATCCAGTGGGAGGGCTATCGCGAGGGCATCGATGACCTCCGCTACCTCGCCACGCTGCAGAGAGCCATCGCCGATGCCCGGGAGGCTGGAGGACGCCGCGCCGGGCTCGCCGACCGGGCGCAGCAGTTCATCGACACCATGGACGTCTCCGGGGATCTCTACGCCATCCGCGACGAGATGATTCGCTGGACGTTGCGGCTCCGCGAAAAGTGACGCGGGCGGCGTACATTGAGGGCGCGTGCGGGTGATTGAACGTGAGGGCGCTCACGCCGCGATGCCGCAGGTGACGGTACGGACAACGGCCCCGCCCGGGTTGCGGGGCCGTTGCGTATGGTCAGAGGTGGCGTCCACGCGACAGGCTGTCAGACGGCTCGGACCGTAGTCTTATCGATGAAACCTGTGCCTGATCTTCGACCACAGCCACGCCAGCCAGCGGCTTTGTCTGCCACTCGAGGAGTCCTCCTCGGTCACCGCGTCCTCCGGGGGCTGGGAGGTTGCCTGCACTCCTGCGCCCGCGCAGGTCGCGACGGCCTGGATGTCCTGGCCGCCCGCCTGCACCCCCTGGGCGAGGTCCCCGCCGAAGGTCGCCCAGGCCGCGGCACCGACCAGCAGCACCAGGGCCATCAGAAGCGCGGTATCGACCTCGACGACGCCGGATCTTCGAGACGAGACTCCGCGAACGGTCCTCATCGCTTTCCTCTCACATCCCACGGTCACTCGTGTCTTGAATCCCGTTAAACAAAACGGGCTACGGTCCATGCGCCGCCCCGAGGGCGGTCACACGACGTCCGTAGCCAGCGGTGGCTCACACTATACATGACAGGCGTGCCGGGACCGCTCTTGGAATACTCAAGCTTCCCTCATGAGTTCATCAATGGAGGGACCGTCACGATGGGGTCAGCTTCGGTCGGTGAGGTTGTCGGCGACGGCACACCATCCGTCGCACGTGAGCCGGATGGGCTCGCCGGCGCAGCGGATGATGCGGTTACCGGAGACCACGTGCCCGCCGCCGCCGAGGCACACGATGGCGGCGTCATCGGTGACATCCTCGAGCACGTTCGATGCCACCACGCAGTTGCTGGCATCCGAGAGGCGGATGCCGCCCTGGCGGGTGTCCTCCACGATGTCCGCGTAGACGCTCTTGCGGATGACATTGCTGGAGATGGTGTGGGCGCCCGAGCCGCCGGCGTCCTCCAGCAGCACTCCCGCCTCCGTGGTGTTGATCATGGTGTTGCCCGTGATCGAGAACCCGTTGCAGGCGCCGGCGAGATGGATGCCGACCGGGGCGTGGAGGTAGTTCGAGGAGATGACCATGTCGCGGCAGCCGATGGCGTAGATGCCCTTCATGAAGCCCTCGATGGTGTTGCCGCTGATGACGTGCTGGGCGGTGCCATCGAGGACAATGCCCTCCGCGTCGCCGTAGGCCAGATGGTTGCCGACGATGCGCACCTCGCGGCAGTTGGGGTCGATGTAGACGTGCTCCTCCTGCATCTGCCCCTCGTTGAGGCGCCGCGTCTGGTTGCCGTGCATGGTGAGGTGGTGCAGGTTCTCGGCGGAGAGCGCGCGCTTGCAGTCGCGCATCCAGCAGTCCCGGACGGTCGCGTTGGTGCCCTGACTGACGAACTGGATGGCCGTGCCGCCGTGGCCGATGAAGAAGCACCCGTCCACCATGGTGTCGTTGGGATGATCGATGACCAGGGCGTCGCCGGAGTCGTAGCTGCCCTCGAAGGTCAGGTCGCGGATGGTGATCTTCAGGTCCGGCCACCACTCGCCGATGGCCCCGGCGATGGACAGTAGTGGATCGCCGGAGGTGCTGGTGTTCACCAGCACGCTGGCGCGGCCGTCGCCCACCAGGAAGAGATGCTGCCCCTCGTGCAGCGCGATCTCGGCGGTGGCGTCGATCTCCCAGCGACCGGCGGGCACGTGCACCGTCCCGCCCTGGCGGGGCAGCGCCTCCAGCGCCTCCTGCAACCCGGCGGCCTCGGGCATCTCGATCCATCCGCGCCGGTCCATCGCCGTCAGCTCCCCTCGCCTGCGACCGCCGCGCAGTGCTGCGCCAGTGCCAGGCAGATCTCCACTACCGTGTCGGTGACCACCACCAGCCCATGCACATCGTCGCGGTTGCCGGACATCTCGATCAGGATCGGCGCGCGGCAGCCCCGGTCGGCGGCGTAGCAGATGACGTAAGGCGCATCCACCGGATCCGAGATGCGGTCCATATTCACCTGCTGGTAGTCCCCATTATAGGGCGCCTGACAGACGAAGCGATCCATCAGCCGCGCCTGTATGTCCTCATGGATTCGCCCGATGAGCTCCTGGTCAGCGCCGGCGGCCGGCATGAGAATGTAGTGGGCGGTGTGGAAGTCGATCAGCCCGATGGGACTCAGGTCGTCAATCAGGCCCTGGACGATACGGGTCTCGCGCGCCGAGGCCGCCCGCGTCCCCTTGTAGTTATAGTCCCAGGGCACAGCCACGTCCTGGGGCATGGGGTAGTCCGCCCAGCCGTGGTCGAAGTTGCGGTTGAGGTCCACGCCATCGGCGTTCTGGCGAACGAAGTGGTCGAAGCCATAAGGGTTCTGCACCGGCATCATGACCCAGTGCAGGGCTGCGGCGTCGAAGCCCAGCTCGGCGCCTGAGCCCAGCAGCTCGGCCATCCGCACCAGCCCGTAGCAGTTCTCCCACTCCCAGCCGTGCACCGCTGCGCCCAGGTAGATCGTCGGCCGGTCGGGATCCCCCCACCGCAGCGTGTACATCTCCCGGCCGTCACTGCAGGGCCCCTCGGCCACCATCTCCAGCCCGTCGTGGCTTTCGGCGGTGCGCCTCATCAGCCCGACGAACTCATCGTAGGAGAGCCTCCGAGGGTACTGCTTCCCCCAGCCCACGCTGCCGCCGATGAAGTTGCCGGGGAAGAGCCACTTGTTCTCCGAGCCATGCGAGCCGTACCACGGTCGCCCAGGGGACATCAGGTCCAGGGCCAGGATACGCCCGTGCCCGACCTGCTCCTCGATCATCACCGCGCCCTGGTTGACGTTGGAGCGCCCCAGGACGGTGGTGTGCTCATCCTCGATGGGGTTGAGGATCTGCCGCTGGTACATCTGATTGCTGTACGTCTGCATCGGCGCGCTGGAGACAGTTCCGTACCACCACAGCTCGTCGCCCACCGCGAAGCCGCGGGTGATGTCGCACTCCGCCTGGATGCGCATCGTCGGCTCCACGCGATCCCCGACGTGCGTCTTGGAGAACTGCCAGCCCCGGTCAGTGGCGTACTCCAGCAGGCACGAGACAACCCGGCCACCAGCCTCGGCATAGTCTCGGACCGCACCGTAGTCCAGCCGCGGCAGATTGGCGCCGTCCTGGACGGCGGTGATCACGTGGGTGTACTCCCCGAGCACCTCTGCGTCGTGAGGATCCTCGACGACGTCCAGGACCGTGATCCGCTCAGGGTAGAGAAGATCGAGATCGGGCTTGAGGGTGCCTGCGCTGTCACACAGCAGTAGAATGTTCAACGAGGATCGATCCATCGCGTGTGCCCTCCCAGGTATGGGCTGAGCATCTTGCGGGAGGTTCCCTGGTGACGCCGCCAGGACCTCTCTGGTCCTCCCCGCGGAGTTTCTGGGAGAGAATCCTCCAGATCGCTGGACATGAATCGATGTTTCATATAAACTACACACTAGGTAGAGTAAACGTGGAGTCTACCTTGAGTGTATGTTGAGGATCGGCGCGGCGAACCACCTTGCGGCGCCGTCGGATGACCCCGCCGCTCGCGGGGCACAATCCGTGCCAGTTCGAGTCCTGACCCATGGACTGGACGACACGCTGCCCGAGGAGGGGCACACGGTGGCCATCATCGGTCTCGCAGTGCTGCTGATCACGTGGGTCTTGGTCTACAGCCTGACCCGCATCAGCGCGAGCGCCGACGCTGCAGTGGAGCAGTGGGACGACGACAGTGTGCGACGGAGGCTGCAACGCGGGGCGTGAGGCCCGTGGGCAGCCCTTCGGCGCGATGACAATCGGTAGCGCGCCCGTGGCAGCGGGGCTGCGGGCGCCAGCGCGTGAGAGGCTTCGCTCTTGTATGCCTGGCTGGGCGGGACGCGCCATCAAAGACGCTCGGGAGGGAGTCGCTATGAAGCGCAACACGATGGCGGCCTGCTCCACAGTCATCATTGCAGCCCTGGCTTGCAGCATAGTCGCGGCACAGGACGTGCAGTGGACCACCTGGGAGACCGACCAGGGGGGGAACGGGCACCAGTACGCCGTGCTCCTGGAGGCCAAGGGCTGGGATGCCCAGGAGGCCGACGCCGAGGCGCTGGGCGCCCACCTGGTGACCATCAACTCCGAGGCCGAGAATACCTTCGTCTACGACCTGTACATCGGTGCAAGGGCTGAAAGCGCTACGCCCACGGAGTACTTCTGGATAGGCCTCAAGCAGGACCCCGACGCTGAGGAACCGCACGGCGGCTGGGGTTGGCTGACCGCCGAGGAGCTCAGCTTCACTGACTGGCACACCATCGAGCCCAACAACCAGGGCGGGGCTGAGGACGTGGGGGCTGTGTATGCCAAGTTCGGCGGATGGTGGATTGACGCCGACGCAGAGGCTGCCAATCTCGCTGTCATCGAGAAGGGCGATGGCTGGGAGCCGAATTCTGACCCTGACCCCGACCCTGACCCCGATCCCGACGTAACGCCGCCCGACGTCACGCTTGAGTCACCGCAGCCGCCGGTGCTGCCGTGGCGGAAGCCCTTCCGCCTGAAGCCGGTCACTGTCAATGGCTGCGTCGTGGACGGGGAGAGTGGTGTCGCCTCGGCGGTCGTGATTCTCACCGATGAGTACGGCCGGCACGATGGAAAGTACGACGTGACGGACCTCCTGGACGAGGACGGGAACTTCGGGTTGACCGTCTACGTGCGCTCATGGGTGCGCCCCCGGGACTTCGACGGCCGCGATTACGAGTTCCAGCTCCAGGCCGTTGACAACGAGGGGAACGAGGCGGTGTCCGACACCAAGGTCGTAAAGGCGAAGCGGCCCGGATGGTCGAAGGAGCGGTCGCGCCGATCGCGGTGTCGGCGCTGAGAGCGCGACGCTGGCCGAGGTAGAGGCAGAGCTACATACACGGGGGGATCGTTATACACATCGCGCGGCGGCCGGGGCCCTCTCCGGGTGCCGGCCGCTGCACGTCCCGCAGGTCTTCTCTGTCTGACAGCGAACCCTACCCTCGCTCAATCACATCCCCGTCTCGGAGAGCGATCCATGCAGCAGCTTGGCTACGGTGTTATCGGCCTGGGCCGCATCAGCGCCCGGCACCTCGATGCCATCGACCGCCTTGAGGGAGGGCGCGTGGTTGCCGTCGCAGATGCGGACGCCGATAAGGCGCGCGAGGTCGCCGCGGCCCGCGACCTGAAGGCCTACACCGACTACCACCAGCTCTTGGAGCGCGAGGATGTTGACGTTGCGGTGGTGCTGGTGCCCACCCACCTGCACAGGGAGGTGGCCGTGGCCGCCGCCGACGCGGGCAAGCACGTCATCTGCGAGAAGGCCATGGCGCCCAGCGTTGCCGACTGCCGGGCGATGCTCGAGGCGCGCGATCGCAACGGCGTGAAGCTGATGGTCGCTCACTCCACACGGTTCGTGGCGCAGTTCATCGTAGCGCGCAGACTCGTCGAGGAGAGGGCCATCGGCGAGGTGGTGGGCCTGGACGCGCACTTCACCGCCGGCGCCACCCAGCCCCACGAGGTGCCTCACGACTTCTGGCGCTTCAAGGCCGGCGCCGCCGGCCACGGCTACGTGGTGAACTTCGGCTCCCACTACATCGACACCGCCCGCGCCATGACCGGCGCCGACCCCATCTCGGTCAGCGGATACGTCGGCAACCGCTTCAGCCGGGGCGTGATCCCTGAGGATCGCTATGTTATCACCGCGCTGTGCGAGCCGGACATCACCATCTCCATCGCGCAGTACGGGGTCCTGGAGAGCTACCCGGTGCCCCCCGCCGGCTATGCCATCTTCGGCACCCGCGGGATGATACAGGCCACCCTGGGGCGCAACGCGGTCCTGCTCTCGCAGGCCAACGAGAAGCCGCGCGAGGTCGCCGTGGAGCCGGGGCTGCTCACGGAGGACGCCTGGGAGCGCGAGCACCGGGGCTTTTGCCGCAGCGTCGTGCAGGACACCGTCGAGCCGGTAACCGGCGAGGACGCCATGAAGAACGTCGAATGGGCCATCGCCGGCTATCTGTCCTCGCAGCGGCGCTGCTGGGTGGACCTGCCGCTGACCGAGGAGGACTGCGCGTACTCCGGCCCGCAGCTCGACCGCACCATCCCCGCCACAGAGTAGTGCCCGGCGCAGGCGTCCCCCATCAGCGCGGATAGCCGACGGGGATGATGTAGAGGGGCTCCTGATCGGCCGGGAGGCCCAGCGTCTCGGCGACGCGGGCGTCGTCGAAGGCTCCCACGGGCACCGACCCCAGGCCGAGAGCCTCGGCCTGTAGGTGGATGTTCTGGCCGATGTGCCCCGCCTCCATGTGCACGTACCGCCGCCCGCGGTCGCCGTAGCGCTGCATGGTGCGCTGGTAGACGGCCGCCACGACGATGTCCAGCGGGGCCGTGCCGACGAAGTCCTGACCCAGCGCCGCTGCGGCCAGCTCCGCGCGCACGTCCTCGCGCTTCGTGGTCTCCACGGCGTGCTCCCGCGGCAGGTAGCGATGCACGCCGTCGGGGGTCACCAGGTACAGCTCCATGGGGTAGGTCGCGCCCGCTGAGGGCGACGCCCGGAAGCCCTGTCGCGAGTCCGTGATCCCCTGTGCGGCCCAGGCGAGCTGTCCGACCTGCTCGGCGGACAGCTCGCGGTCGGCGAACTGCCGCACAGAGCGCCGCTGCGCGATAGCCTCCTCGACCGACATCTCACCGGTGGTATCGGGCTCCGGCAGGTCGATGCGCTGTGGCTGTTCCTGCTGTCCCGGGCAGGTCACCATCATCACTCCCAGCATCAGCACTGTGACCGTCAGCATGAACGCTCGTCTCATCGCCAACGCCTCCGGAAGCGGAGTGCATCTGCACTCAAGATGTTCGCGCCCGTCCGTGGGGATGCCTGCCGTCCCCCGGCTTCCGCGTGTGCTGGCTGCGGCCGCTCAGTCCTCGGTGAGCAGCCCGTCCTCGATGCGCAGGATGCGGTCGCCCCGGGAGGCCAGGCGGTCGTCGTGCGTGACCATCACGAAGGCCACCCCCGTCTCCTGGTTGATCTCCCGCATGAGGGTGAACACCTGGTCCGAGGAGACGCTGTCGAGGTTGCCGGTGGGCTCGTCGGCAAGAACCAGTCGCGGCTGGTTGGCGAGCGCACGGACGATGGCCGTCCGCTGCTGCTCGCCGCCGGAGAGCTGCCTGGGAAGGTTATCCAGCCGGTGGTCGAGCCCGACGCGCCGCAGTAGGTCGATGACGCGCTCGACGTCCTCGTCGTCGGGAGTGCCCTTGCGGATCGATACGGGCATGAGGGCGTTCTCGAGGCAGGTGAACTCGTCCTGGAGGTAGTGGAACTGGAAGATGAAGCCGACGGCGCTGTTGCGGAAGTTCGCCAACTCATTATCGTCCAGCTCGGCCAGGTCCTGGCCGTCGATGACAACCCGGCCCTCGGTGGGGCGATCCAGCGCGCCGAGGCAGTTCAGCAGCGTTGACTTGCCCGAGCCCGACTGGCCCAGGACCGAGACGAACTCCCCGGGCATCACCAGCATGTCGATCCCGTGCAGGACCTTGACCGGCACCGCGCTGAAGTAGGTCTTCCGCAGATCGCGCGTCTCCACCGCCGCCCGCTGCTCAGCCACCGCGAATCACGTCCACGGGGTCCAGCTCTGCGGCCTGGCGAGCCGGGAGGATGCTGGCGATGACCGTAATGATGATGGCCGCCAGCATCGTGCCCCCCACGATGGTCGGAGTCACGATGCCGGGGAAGAGCGGGTCGGGCTCCACGCCGGGGACGCGCACCGGCTGCGGAATCCTCGCAACCGCGAGCACGATGCCGCTGCCCACCAGCGCTCCAAGTACCGCGCCGAGCACGCCGATGATCAGCCCCTCCAGCGTGAAGATGATGAGGATCTGCCTGCCGCGGGCACCGATGGCCTTCAGGATCCCGATCTCGCGGGAGCGCTTGAGGACGCTCACGATCAGCACGCTGGCGATGGCGAATCCGGAGGCCGCCAGGCTGAAGAGGGAGATCATGGCCGCAGAGCCGCTCTGGGCCCGCAGGGCCGAGAGCAGCCGCGGGTTCTGCCGCATCCAGGTCTCCGGCTCCAGGTCCAGTGAGGCAGCCATGGCGTCAGCCACGTCGTTAGCCCGGAACGGGTCATCGAGCTTCACCGAGAAGGTCGTCACCAGCGTCCCGGTGCCGAACAGCGTCTGGCCGGCCCGCAGGGTCAGGAAGGCCGTGGACTGATCGATGCCCTCGGAGCCGGTGAAGACGATTCCCGCCAGGCGGAAGGTCTCGGTGGTGCCGGCGCCCGTGGTCAGCCGCACCCTATCCCCCAGCGTCACCCCCAGCTCTCGCGCCAGGTCGTAGCCGATGACGGCTTCGTCGGACTGCATGTGCAGGTAATCGCCGCGCACCAGGTCCTCGTTGAGGTTGCTGATCTTGTCCTGCTGCAGGGGCGGCGACGCCACCACGCGCACCGATTTCTCGCTCCCGGCGCGGGTGATCAGCGCCTGTCCCGAGACGGACGGCGCCACCGCGCTCACGTGGTCGAAGGCGGCGATCTTCTCCTCCAGACAGCGACACTCATCGATGGTCTGCGGCTGCCAGAGCCGCTGCTGACGGGAGGAGACGACGAGTGCCTTTGGGTGCCCGGGTAGCTCCGCCGGCACACGCGGGACGCGCTCGGGAGCCTCCAGCGTGATGTGCGAGACAGAGCCCGCGATGGTGTCGGTCAGCCGCTGCAGGCCGGTGATCAGGCCGCTGACGAATATGACCAGCGTCACGGCCATGGCCACGCCGCCCAAGATAAGCAGCGTCTGCGAGCCGCCGGCGCGCAGGTGCCGGAGCGCCGTCCGCGTCTCAAACTGCATCGTCGGCCTCCAGCGCCAGCCCGCTCTCCACGGCCTTCACCCGCTGTCCCGGGGAGACGGTAGCCGGCTCGCGGACCACCGCGGCGTCCTCGCTCAGGCCCGAGCGGATGACCGTGCCGCGTACGCCCCCCACCCCCGTCTCCACCGCCAGTCGCCGGACCCGCCCCTCCTGCACGACCATCACGAAGGCGTCCTCGCCCGACTGAACCACCGCCGTGGTGGGCAGCACCAGCAGCTCCTCCCTGGGCGTCACGACGATGCTGGCATCCACCGTCATGCCCGTCCGCAGCCATCCGGGCCGCTCCGTGGGGCGAAGCACCACGTCGATGATCCCCCGCTCGGTTCTGGCACGCGGGGCGATGCGTGCCACCTCCGCCGGCACCTGCTCCTCCGGATACGCGTCGGCGGTCAGCACCGCATCCTGCCCCGCCTCTACCTCGGCGATCTCACGCTCGTCGATCTCCATGTGGACCTCGGGCCACTGCATCTCGGACATGGCGACCACGGCCTGGCCCGGCGCGAGCACATCGCCCGGCTCGCTAACGATCTCGGTGACAATGCCCTCGAACTGCGCGCGGATCTGCGTGGTCTGCAGTTGCTCAAGCGCGGCATCGCGGGCCCGCACGGCCTCCTCAAGGCGCCGCTCCGCGACCCGAACCGCCTCCTGCACCGGAGTCAGCCGCAGGCTCCGCACCCGTGCCTGGCCGCCCTGCCTGGCCGCCTGCAACGCCGCCTGAGCCGACCGGATCTCGGCACGCTGCTGCTCGATCTGCTCCTGGCGCGCCGGGCCGGAGACCAGCTCCAGGCGCGCCTCGGCCTGGGCGAGCTGCTGGCGGGCGGCCTCCAGCTCCGTCTGTGCGCGCTCGAGTTGCTCCTCGCGCGTGACCTCAAGCAGCCTGCGCTGGTTCTCAACCTCCACATCGGCCTGCTGACGCTGTGCGCGAGCCTGATCGAGGGCCTCACGCGCGGTCTCCGCCACCGTCTGAGCATCCTCAAGCTGCGCCTCGGCGATAACGCCCTCGTCGAACAGCCGCTGCGCACGCGCCAGGTCCCGTCTGGACTGAGCCAGACGGATCTCGGCCTCCTGCGCGCGCGCCTGAGCCGTTGCGGCCGCCGCGCGGGCCCGCTCCAGGGCCGCTGTCGCAGTTGCGTCTGACTCGGCCAGGCTGCGGGCGCGCTCCACATCCCTCTGCGCCTGCGCCACGCGAGCCCGGGCCTGCTCCACTGCGGCCTCGGCCTCGCGTCGCTCCTCCTCCCGGCCGCCGGCCAGCAACTCCGCGAGCCGGGCCTTCGCAGCGGTCAGTCGCTCCTGCGCCTGCTGCACGCTGCCGGCCAACTCCGCCTCGGCCTGGGCGATGGTGGGGGCGAGGGTGCGGGCGTCGGCACGGGCCCGCGCCAGCTCCGCCCGCGCGGTCGCGACGGCCGCCTCCGCGCGCCGGAGCTCGGCCGACTCCACGTCCGAGGAGATGCGGGCCACCAGGTCGCCGGGAAGCACGTGATCGGCCTCCTCCACCAGCACCTCCACCAGCACGCCCGCCCGGTCCACCGACAGCTCGGCCTCGCGCGCGCCCGCCACACGCCCGCTCGCGGTCAGCGTCTGCACGATCATGCGCTTCTGGGGATGGACGACCTGCACCTCGGCCGGCTGGCGCATCCGCCAGACGGCCAGCCCGAGCACCGCCGCGATGAGCACCGGCCACAGCCATCGCAGCCAGAGACGCCGCTTCCTGGCGCGTCTCCGCCTCTCGGGCTGCTCCTGCTCCGCCCCGCCATTCCGCTCGTCCGCCATCTGAAGCCTCCACTCACTCCAATGTGCACGCTCAGCGGCTCGCCCGGCGTCCGCCGGCCTCCGCACATGGCAGATTCCCGCTCCTCGCCTCTTGGTGGGTATTCGATGGGTGTGCACTTCTTCCTGCGCGGGTTCCCGGTTGCTGTCGGCAGGTGCCCGCTGCCCGTCGGCGTACTGTCGCCGCCCGCAGAGCAGCGCCCGAGAGGTTCACCCGTGAACCCCGCCGAAGCATCTGCCCGACGCGCGGCTGTCGGCTGTGAGACCGCAAGTTTCCGCCGAGGGCCGAGAGCTGCGGCGTGCTGGAGGCCCAGTATGCGTATCGCAACCTGGAACGTCAACTCCATCCGCGCTCGGATCCCGGTCATCGAGGCCTTCGTCGAGGACCAGGCTCCCCACGTGCTGTGCATGCAGGAGACGAAGGTCGCCGACGACGACTTCCCGCGCGAGCCCATCGAGGCCATGGGCTATGAGGTCGCCTTCGGCGGGGAGAAGTCCTACAACGGGGTAGCAACTGCGAGTCGCCTGACGATGACGGTGACCCATCGGGGATTCGATGACGGCGGTCCTCCGGACGCGTCGCGGCTGCTCGTTGCTGAGATCCAGCCGACGCCCGAGGGCGGCCGCACGCCGATCCCGGTGGTCAACACCTACGTGCCGCAGGGGCGCGATCCGGAGGATGAGGCCTTTCGCTACAAGCTGGACTGGCTGCAGCGGCTGCGCGACCTGTTCGACCGGACGTGGACACCGCGCAAGCGCATCCTGTGGGTGGGCGATATGAACGTGGCGCCCACTGAACGGGATGTCTACGCCCCGGAGCGTTTCGGCAACCACCCGGACTTCCACCCGGATGCGCGGGCGGCCTTCGCGCACACCGCCCAGTGGGGGTTCGTGGACGTTTTCCGCCTGCACAATGACGAGGACGGGCAGTTCACCTTCTATGACTACCGCGACACGCAGTCGGTGGAGAGGGGCCATGGCTGGCGGGTGGATCACATCATGGCCACGAGGCCGCTGGCCAGGCTAAGCACCCGGGCATGGATCGACCTCGCCCCCCGCCGGGCGCAGAGGCCCTCGGATCACGCGCCCTTGCTGGCGGAGTTCGAACTCTGACGCGTCGGCTGCAGCATGGAGTTCCCCCTGCACATGCTGCGGAGGCTCTTGCACTGTGGGCTGGTCTGCATCGCCAACTGCCAACGAGAGACGGCCGGCGGGTCTGAAGCCCCGCCGCTCCGGACGGCGACGGCAATGACCGGCGGGAGAGATGTCCGCGCCCTGCGGCATGGACCCGAAAGGTCCCTCCCCGCCTCCCGCCGAATCATCGGCCCGACGCCCTGCCGTTCGCTGATAGCTGGCCGCTGATAACTGACCGCTGATAACTGCTGTCTGCGAGGTGCCGCCATGGAGAGTCTGAATCGCTTCCCACGTGTGATGCAGGAGTTCCTGGTGCGCCGCGTGCGTGCCATCAGTGACGCCAACCGCGAGCAGATCATGGCCATGCGCTCGAAGAAAGCCGCGCTGCAGTACCAGGAGAAGCTGCGCGCCGGCATGCGCAAGGTCTTCGGCAGAAAGCCGCGCAGGACCCCACTGAACTCGCGCATCGTCGGGACCATTGAGCGGGACGGCTACCGCGTCGAGAAGATCATCTTCGAGAGCCGACCGGACCTCCCGGTGACCGCAAACCTGTACGTTCCCGACGGGCTCGACGCGCCCGCACCGGCCGTGCTGGGCGTATGCGGGCACTCCGTCGACGGAAAGGCCTGCGACGCCTACCAGTCCTTCAGTCAGAGCCTGGTGCGCAAGGGCTACGTGGTGCTGATCTTCGACCCCCTCAGCCAGGGCGAACGCATGCAGTACCCCGACGGCGAGGGCGGCTCCGTCATCGGCCCCTGCACGCGGGAGCATAACTGGATGGGCCGCCAGCAGATCCTGTGCGGCGAGTTCTTCGGCTCCTGGCGCGTCTGGGACGGCATCCGGGCGCTGGACTACCTGCTGGAGCGCGAGGAGGTGGACCCCGAGCGCGTGGGGCTGACCGGCAACTCCGGAGGCGGGACGATGACCTCGCTGCTGCTGGCCGCGACGGGCGGGTGGTCGGGTGAGGATCGCTTCACCATGGCCGCGCCCAGCTGCTACATCACCACCTGGCGCTGCAACGCCGAGAACGAGCTGCCGGCCGACGCCGAGCAGCAGCCGCCGTTCTCTCTGTCGCTGGGGATGGAGATGGGCGATCTGCTGATGCTGCACGCCCCCAGGCCGCTGCTGGTGCTGGGCCAGGAGCTGGACTACTTCGACGCCCGCGGCCTGGAGGACACCTACGAGCGGCTGCGTCACTTCTGGGGGCTGCTCGGCGCGGAGGACAACGTGGAGCTGTTCATTGGCCCTCGCGCGCACGGCTACCACGTCGAGAATCGCGAGGCCATGTACGGCTTCTTCAACAAGCACGCCCGCGTGAACACTCCGGCCACGGAGCCGGAGCTTGAGCTGGAGGATGAGCAGACGCTATGGTGCACCGAGAGCGGGCAGGTCGATGAGCTGAGCCCCGCCACGGTCTTCGACTTCACGCGCCAGAGGTCCGGGGAGCTTGCGGAGAAGCGCGGTCAGGTGTCGGGCGAGGATCTGCTGCGCGCTGTCGAGAGGCTGCTGAACCTGCCACAGCGCCCGGCCGAGCCGCCGCGCTTTCGCATCCTGCGCCCGCTGACGGGCCGGGAGTGGCCGAAGAGCGCTGCGGCGGTCTACCTGCTGGAGACCGACCCGGAGTGGGGCGCGCAGGCGCTGGTGTATCAGGTGCTGGAGAGCCCGCAGGCCTCGCGTCCGGAGCCCGGTGACGGCCCGGCGGTGCTGTGGCTGCCGCACCAGTCATCCGACGAGGACCTGCGGGAGGACGCGCTGTGCAAGGATCTGGCGAAGCGCTCGGACGCGTTCTTCACCTGCGACTACCGGGGCATCGGAGAGCTGCGGCCCGACACCTGTAACCTGGGGTCCTTCGAGCACCTCTACGGCAGCGACTACTTCTACGCCAGCTACGGGCTGATGCTGGGCGAGCCCTACGTGAGCTGGCGGGTGCACGACGTGCTGCGGACGCTGGACTTCATGGCCCACTACGGCTACGACCAGGTGCACCTGGTGGGCCGGCAGTGGGGCGCGGTTCCGGCGGCCTTCGCGGCGCTGCTGGACGACCGGGTGGTGCAGGTGACGCTGCGGCATGCGCCCATCTCGTATCAGGAGATGGCCCAGACCGCCATGCAGCAGTGGCCCCTGTCGGCCATGCTGCCGTATGTGCTGGAGCACTTCGACCTCCCCGACGTCTACCGCGCGCTGGCGGACAAGGACCTCACCCTCACCCAGCCCCGCAGCGCGGAGGGTAAGCGGATGCAGAAGAAGACGGTCCTGGAGAAGCTCGCGGCGGTGGGGCTGGACGAGCGCGTGTTGAGGTAGGTGGAGATCTCGTCCCAGCGTGCCGAAGCTGTGACCCCTAGAGCCTGGCGCTCAGAGAGCGGCCTGCCAGCACGCACTCCCGGTGAGGAGGATGTACCATGATGCGGCTCAGGCTCCCACTTGTCGCAGGGCTGGTGGCGTTGAGCGCCGGGTGGGCGCCGGCGCTGGACGATGAGAAGGCTCCCGACTTCTACGTGGGCGTGGCCATCGAGTTGGACCTGGAGCACGACGAGACGGAGCTGTCGCTGAGCTTCGCGGGGTCGGGGACGCGCGGCATCGCGCCGGACCTCGGCCTCTACCATGACAAGCTGCTCGTCGGCGTGCGTTACATGCTCCTGGGCAGGCGCGCGCAGTTAGAGCGCGATGTTTATGGCGGTCCCACGCTGCTGTGGTATGACAACGACTGGGGAGGCGGCGTCATCCTGGGCACTCACCTCTCCCGCGAGGTGATCCTGGAGGCATCCTATCGCGCGACCGCCGACTGGAACGGTGAGGTGGATCTTGGCGTGGGCTACGGGCTCGAATGGCCGTGGCGCTAACGGCGCCACGAAGCACGGGCATCACCGCGCGGGGCGCGGACACAGGACGGCGAACGACCGCGAGAGCAGGGAGGCCCAACTCCGTGCGCCTCGGTACAGGTGCGGTTCAGAGGAAGCGGTGGGGGCGAAAGTGTCCGCCGCCCCATCTCGATCTCTGCTGCCAGCAAGCCCCTCGTGGTAAGCAGGACCCTGCGCAAGCCTCTGGCAGTCGGCACTACTGCCCGAACTCGTGGATAAACCGCCTGCGGTAGACGCGCCTTGCCATCTCGCAGGTGCGGCGGGTGAAGGCCGCATTGACGCCGCCGCCCACGACGGTTCCGATGACCGGCACGAACTGGCCCAGCTTGCGGCGTATCAGTCGCCTGGCGAGGCGCATGGCCGCCTGTCGCAGCCATGATGCGGCTGCGTAGCCGTTCAGGCGCATCCAACTGCTGCCCTTGGTCATCCTTAGGGCCGTGCGGTGAAGCTGGCTCAGGATGTCGCCCTCGTCCCCGGGCTCGTCTCCCTGGAGCAGGAGTGCGATGGCGTAGGCGTGCTCCTCCTCGTCCGCCACGTCGAAGCCGTAGGTGCAGGCACACTCGCCGATCGCCGTCAGGTTCAGACCCAGGAGGGTGGGGATGTCCGTTATGAGGCCGGGAAGCCCGCTAAGACCGGTGGCCATCCCGGCGGCACCGGCGATGATCTGCCACCGGCCAGGTATGACCCGCGCGAGGCGGTCGGGCACAGCGATGTCGAACTCCCGGATGTCGGCGATGTCGTGGATCTCGTGACCGGCATGACGGTAGCGCCGGAGCACAACGCGCCTGCTGACTGTGCCGAGGGTGGCGTCGCCCATCAGATCCAGCGAGGTGCGAATGATGCGCTCCGCAACCCTATCCGTCCCCGGCGATTGCTGGCCCTGGCCTGGCCTCATGGGGTGCTCCCTCGGTCGCTCTCGCCCCCGAACGACTCCGGCCGTCCGGCCGTCATCCTCGATAGTACCCATCCAGCGCCGGCGGGACGCTGCGATAGGCCGCGTAGAGGTCGTCGTAGGCGCCTCGTTCGCCGGAGGGCTCGATGGTGCGCTCGCCGCGCTCCGCCGCGGACTGGCCCTCCTCGACCGAGGGGAAGACGCCCGCGCCGATGAGAGCGAAGATCGCCGCACCGGCGACCGTGGCCTCCTCATTGGCGATGGTGGTCACCGGCAGGCCCGTGACATCCGCTCGGAGCTGGTTCCACAGGGGGTTCTTCGCGCCGCCGCCCACCACCCGGATGCCCTTGGGCTCGAAGCCGGTGGAGCGCTGCAGCACCTCGGCGGCGTGGCGGAGCTGGTAGCACAGGCCCTCCAGGCCCGCGCGGTAGACCTGGGCGCGCGAGGTGTTCAACCCCAGGCCCAGCAGCGTGCCTCGGGTGCGATGAGGCGCGTTGGGGCCGGTGTCGGGCACGAAGCTGGGGATCATCATCACGCCCCCGGCGCCGGGCTCCACCTCCTCCGCAGCCCCGATCATGCGCTCGTAGGCGGCCGCGCGGGCCTCAATGCCGGCGAAGAACTGCTCGCGTATCCACTCCAGCGCGCCCGAGCCCATCATCAGAAGCTGCGGGTTCCAGCGGCCCGGCTCGGCGTCGGCCTCGATGAGCAGCCCCGCCTCGAATCCCTCGCGCGTGGCCTCGTAGCGCTCCTGGCGCAGCATGAGGATCTCCCAGGTGCCTGAGGAGAGGATGGCCTCGTCCGGGCGGGCGCCCGATCCCACCGCCGCGAACTGCGTGTCATGGCCGGCGGCGACCACGGGAATGCCCGCCGGCAGGCCGGTCTGCCGCGCGGCGTCAGCCGTCACCTCGCCGATGACCCCGCCCGGCTCCACCCAGCGGGGGAAGAGGTCGGCGTTCACCTCCGCCAGGCCCAGCATCTCCGGCGACCAGTCCCGCCCGGCCATGTCCATGGCCATCATCGTCCCCGCGGCGGTGGGGTCGATGGAGCGCTCGCCACACAGCAGCATGCTCAGCAGGCCGGGCATCATCAGCCAGGCGTCCGCATTCTCCAGCGCCGCCGGCTCGTTCTCCCGCAGCCAGATGAGCTTCAGAAGCGTGTTGAACGGGATCACCTGATAGCCGGTGGTGCGGAATATCTCCCAGCGCGGCATGTACTGCTCGATGCGCTCCGCCAGCTCCTCGGTGCGCCCGCACTGCCACGATATGACCGGGTAGGTGAGGTCATTGTCCGCGCCGACCGGCGCCCCGTCCGCGCCGAAGGTGGTCACCGTGACGGCCTTCACGCGCGAGGCATCGATGCCGTCGAGCGCCTCCCGGCAGGTCTCGGCAAGCTTCCCGAACACCTCCTCGAGCGGCCACACCAGCCAGCCGTTCGGGGCATCCGCCTGCTGCGCCGGCTCATTGGGCCTGCTGGCGGCCGCCACGACCTGACCGGTCGTGTCCACCGCCACCGCGCGAGCATTGGTCGCACCACAGTCCAGCACCACGACAAGCTCATCTGACATGGGCTCCGGCCCCCTGTCTGGGATCCACTCTCGTATCTGCGGAAGGACGGCCCGAAGTTCGCGTATCGCGCCCCGCAGACCTTCCAGCGGGGCAGGTGCCGCCAGGCGAGCATGGAACCTGCCGGCGTCAGGAGGCTATCATCGCGCGGGAGGGCATCGTGATGAAGCTCTACATGCACACCGACCTGGAGGGCGTGGCGGGGATGGTCCACTTCGAGGACCGCGAGGATCAGACCGTCGAGGGCTACTACCGCCGCCTGCGCCTGCACAGGCTCCTCACCGGCGAGGTCAACGCCGCCATCGAGGCCGCGCTGGCCGCGGGCGTGGAGGAGGTGCTGGTCAACGATGCGCACGGCAGCGGCTACTCGATCATCTTCGAGGAGCTGCACCCCGCGGCACAGATCATCCACGGGCCGCTGACCCGCCAGCCGTTCTGGACGCCGTGCCTGGACGAGAGCGTGGATGTGATGTTCTGCCTCGCCCAGCACGCCATGGCGGGCACGAACGGCCTGCTCGCCCATAGCTGCTGGTGCGTCAACGGGCAGTACTGGTTCGGGGAGGGCGGGATGGCCATGGCCCTGGCGGGCTACTACGGCATCTCGGCGGTCCTCATCACCGGCGATGATACCACCTGCGCGCAGTGCCAGGAGCTGGTCCCGGAGATGGAGGCCGTGGTCGTCAAGCACGCGCTCTCGCCCTACAACGCCCGGTCCTGGACCCCGCAGCGGGCGCGCGAGATGATCCGCGAGGGCGCCGAGAGGGCCATCCGGCGGATGGGGGAGATCCCGCCCTTCATTATCGAGGGCCCCTACCGCATCGGCCTGGTCTCCGGACCCGGGCAGCTCCCATCGAGCCCGACGGAGGGCGACGACTTCCGCGAGGTGGTCTACGAGATCCTGAACCGGGGCTACGACTACGATCTGCAGCAGCAGGACCCGTGGCCGATGGATCCGGGGCGCCGGCGCCCGGTCCGCACCCGC
>JBNGDZ010000020.1:18634-20207 GCA_049975765.1 Armatimonadota bacterium | reverse complement strand
TGGACGTCTCCACCCAGATCTACAGAGGTGTGGTGTACACGCACTCGTATACGGGCGGCATGCCCGGTGAGACCCGGGCGGAGCAGGGGCAGACCGCCATCGAGCTGCTCAAGCGCAACTGGGACGATCCCCTGGGCAGGCTGGCTCTGGACGCCGACAACGACCTAGTCTGGGAGTCCCAGGTCCCGGCAGGTTTCCTGACTCCCGACTACCTCGCGATCCTGGCCGGAACGGCCGCGACGCAGGTGGCGGACTTCATCGAGATGTACGGGCGCATCCCTTTCAACGGCTGAGGGAACGAGCAGCGTGGTACACTGGACGCGGCTCAGCCGGGGCGCTGCGTGCGCGAGGGACACTCTGGGCGCTACAGCGGCCTCGTGTCCTCCCACAGGGCGGCGTGCCGCCTGGCCCAGGGGGTGATGCCGGGAATGCTGACGTCTCTTCCCAGGAGCGCTTCCGCGGCGTAGACGCATGACAGCAGCAGGGAGAATGCCAGCACGACGACAAGATTGAGCATGTTCAGCGCGTTGCAGACACTCTCCGCCGTCGGCCCGCGGCAGGCGCCGGCCCACAGCGACCCGGCCATGAGGGCCAGCCGGAGCCCCGCGACCACCAGGCTCCAGCCGACTGACGCGTAGGCGTGAAAGGCGAATGACCGCCAGCGCCGCAGCCGCCGGATCCTGACCAGAAGGAGCGGGACGAACGCGGTCACGTAGCCCAGCCACGAGAAGTAGCACATCGCCGCCACGATCTTGGCGCCCGGCTGTGGCCACCGCGATGGGCGATAGATGCGCGCGAGCGCCCGACACTCCTCGGCCGGAGGATCATCCTCCGGCGCCCGCGAGTGCCGATGCTGGTCATCCACCTGCCTGCAGGTTGTCCGATCTGCCGTGTGCATCCCTATCCCTGTTGACAGTACACCGCCCTCTCGCGCCCCGCCCTCGCCATGATGACATGCGGGCTCGTCACTCAAGCTGCTGCCGCGCGATGTCGGAGACGACGGGGATGTGCACCGACTGGCGGTTGTAGGCGCGAACCGCGAAGGCGATGGACGCGACCAGGGCTGCGACTCCCGCCAGCCACTGCACCAGACCGATAGGTGCAACCATCACCGCCGGCATGCGCACGATGCCGGCCAGGGCGCGGAGAAGCTGCAGCACCAGGAAGGCCGCCACCACCGCCAGGCCCCAGAACAGGCCGTTGTAGGCATGATAGCGCATGTACCCCGAGCGCTTCATCCTGTCCGCCGCCAGGGGGATGACCGGAAGGAGAAACCCGATCGGCGTCAGCACCCAGCAGAAGTAGCACGCCGCCGCCAGCGCCGGTGAGGCTCCGGCCGGAGCGGCGTCAGCATGCTCGGCCGGCTCACCCCGCGGCGGCATCTCGACGTGCTCTGGCCGCTGCGCCTCGGGCTGTGGTAGGTGGTCGGCGCAGTAGGACTTGCCATCAGGACCGACCTGGCGGCACTCCGCACACAGCTCATCGCCGCAGACGACGCAGCGCGCGGCCGCCTCTCGATCCGGATGGTTGACGCATGCCATGCTGGCCGCTCCTCTCGGTTGGACCCGCCGTC
>JBNGDZ010000020.1:0-18624 GCA_049975765.1 Armatimonadota bacterium | reverse complement strand
GTGCTCAGCCTTCCAGCTTCTCCTTCAGCGCTCCGAGTTCGGACGGGATCACGATTGGGGACTGGATCTCCGCGACGACCTCCCCGTCCTCGAGCCGCAGCTCGATCTGGCGCTGCCAGTCCGGATCGTTCACAGCGTCACAGTCCGCGCGGTAGTGCGTCCCGCGGCTCTCGTCCCGCATCCGGGCGGGCAGAGCGACGCACCTGCCGAGCAGGGCCATGTTGCGCACCTCGGCGCGGCGCCGCAGCGACCCCGCGGCGTCACCCAGACGCTCCTCAGCGCGCGCGGCGGCTGCCAGAGCGTCGTCAAGGCTCTCTTCGGTTCGCACCACTGAAGCGCCTCTCCACATTCCCCAGCCGAGGTCCGCGAGGACCTCCTCGATCCCATCGCCGTCGCCGGAGTCACCGAGATTCGCCAGCCCCCTCTCCGCCGCCGCGCGAGCGATTCGCATGTCCGCGGCGTGGTCCACCCGGGCGGCGGAGGCACCGGCGCGGCGTCCGAAGACCTGCGAGTCCGCCAGGGCGTTGCCGCCCGGCCGGTCGGCGCCGTGTTGGCCGCCGGCGTTCTCGCCGGCCACGCACAATCCCTCGATGCAGGTTCGTGCGTTCACATCCATGCGGACGCCGCCGTTGAAGTGCTGGATGGCAGGGGCGAACTCGATGGCCTCCCGGCGCAGGTCAAGCCCATGCCGCATGAGGTGCTTGAAGGGAACGCAGGCGTCCTGCTCGATGACCTCGGCCGGCTGGTGTGTCAGGCTCATGTAGACCCCGCGATGCTCCGTGCCCCGGCCCTCCCTGATCTCGGTGAAGACCGCCACGTCCACCCACTTGCTGGCATTGCGTACGGTGAACGGGTAGGAGACACCCTTGATGTGGATCGCCTCGTCGATGTCAACGCCCTCGGGGATGTAGCGAGGGATGAACTCCTCCCCGTTGATGTTGGTGATCTGCGGGTCGAGACGCCAGAAGACGCCCGACAGCGCAAAGTTGATAGGGTGCACGATGCTGGGCCCGATCTGGATGAACTCGAAGTTAACCAGAGGGCACCCGGCGCGCAGGGCCATGGCGTAGCCGTCGCCGGTGGCGCCCTCGGGAAAGACGTTGATGGCGTAGAGCTCCCCGGCGCCGCCGGCCGCGAGCACCACGGCCGGCGCGGTGACTGCCACGGGCTCATCATCGTCCATCCCGACGCCCCAGGCGCCGTGGACCCGCCCTCCGTCGGTTGCCAGGTCCACGATCATGGTCCGGGGGAGGAACTCCACCGAGCCGGGGCCCTCTTCGCTAACCTGCCGACACTGCTGCATCAGGACGTCAACGATGATCGGCCCGGTATCAGCCCCTCGACCGCAGGCGCGCGGATAGCGGGCGCCGTCGCTGAGGATCTGGACGAAGCGGCCGTCCTCGGTCTTGTCGAAGTCGCCGCCCCAGTCGTCCAGCTCCTGGAAGCGGGCCGGGGCCTCCTCGGCGATTACCCGCGCCAGCTCCGGCGTGCACAGCAGGCCGCCCTTGACCATGATGTCGATCCAGTGCTCGCGGGGGCTGTCCTCGGGGTCGGCGTGCCCGAAGGCGGCGCCGAAGGCCATCCAGTCCGAGGCCGCCGTGTAGGTGGTGCCGCACGCGCCGGGCTCCCCCTTGGTGGCGACCAGGACATCGGCGCCCTGTCGGGCTGCCTCAAGGGCTGCACGGAGGCCGGCTCCACCGCTGCCGACGACCAGCACGTCGCACTCGCGCGTCTGCATCGTAGGTCCTCCCATCGTCACGTGCACAGACAGCCGGGCCGATCCGGCCCGGCTGTCGC
The DNA here is from genome assembly GCA_049975765.1 of Armatimonadota bacterium. GTDB lineage: Bacteria > Armatimonadota > Zipacnadia > Zipacnadales > UBA5352 > JAYENL01. Next base: position 16,827 of record JBNGDZ010000020.1, on the reverse strand, counting down.
GCGTGCCTTGTTTGCACCCTGGGCTTACCAGCCGAGGGCCTCGAAGCACATCGGGCCTATCTGGTAGCTGCCGGTCGGCTTGATGCGCTCGAGGGCCTCGTTGTAGACGCCCTCAAGATATACGTGCGTCTCCACGTCGGTGCCGCACGTGGACTTGTCGCCGCCGCGGACCAGGTCGGCGCTCGCATCGAAGTGCTCGTAGCGGGCCTGAGAGCCGGCCACGAGGAAGGCGGTATTGACGTTGGTCTTGCCGATAAGGCCCTTTGCGACCCCCGCCGAGCCCGTGCCTCCGTGCTGGGCGAAGGCCGCGTAGACGCCGTTGCGCTCGATGATGCGGCGCTGGACGGTCTCCAGCTTGTGCTCGTCGATCTCGTGGGTCTCCCCGGCCTTGGCCGCGTGCTTCATGCCGATGTCGTAGGCGATGCCCTCCGCACCGGTGTAGTCGATGAAGGCGGCGGCAAGCTCGGCGAAGGCGTCGAGCTGTGCCTCGCTCATCTCCTCGTACTCGATCTCGTCACCGCTCTTGCCGGTCGCACCCAGCTCCGCCTCCAGCATCATGTCGGTGTTGGCCACACCGCGCCGGACGGCGTCGGCGATGTCCCGGGTGATGACGAAGTCCAGCACCGGCGGAATGTCCTCGGTGTCGATCATCCCCCAGGCCGGCTCCATGATCTGCACGGTGCCCATGAAGTCGGCCACGAAGGCCTGGTACTCCTCGCTGGAGAGGTAGGCCTCGTACTTGCAGGCCAGCTCCGGCGTCAGGTCCTCGACCTCGTCGGCGAGTCCGTTGTCCTCGATGAAGCTGTACGCGGCCGCCACCTTGTCCGACGCGCCGGTGGGGCAGGCGCGCTGCTTGTACTGCTTGTCCGGGTCGAACTTGGGAACGGCGAAGTGGTCGAGTGACACCGCCACCAGGTCAGCCCCGAAGGCCTCGGCCTCGGTGGTGATCCACTCGATGTTGGCCTTCGCGCCGTAAAGCGCCGCATTGCCGCGGTAGCCCAGGCCCTCCGGCGTGAAGATCTTGCCGGTCAGGCCACCGATCTTGGTGTTGGAGTTGTGGGAGAACTGCACGATGATCGGCGACTGGTCGCCGATTGCCGAGAGCATCACGAAGGCTCGAGTCTCCCACCAGTTGTTGGAGTTGGCGGCAAGCAGCGTGATGCGCTCACTCTCGGGCTTGAGTTTCAGGTCCTCATCGAATGGGCACAGCGCGTCGAAGATCTGCCGTAGCTCACGTCCCTTGAGAAGCGATCCCATGGTCGTCATCCACCCTCCTGGGTTGGCTGGTGCTCTGGCTGCGGGATGCAGACATCACCAGACACGTTCATGATGGCGGCCCGCTGTCCGGCCCGCCAACTGCGCTGGTCTATGATCAGCCGCGGCCTAGGCCACGGTGACGCCCTCACACAGGTACACGTCCTGCACGGCGTTAAGCAGCTTGGCGCCCTCTGCCATGGGCCGTTGGAAGGCCTTCCGTCCGGTGATCAGGCCCATGCCGCCGGCGCGCTTGTTGATGACGGCCGTCCGGACCACCTGCGCCAGGTCGTCATCGCCCGACGCACCACCGGAGTTGATCAGACCGACCCGGCCCATGTAGCAGTTCACGACCTGCCAGCGGGTCCACTCGATGGGGTTGTCGGGGATCAGCTCGCCGTTGTAGAGCCGCTCATCGGTGCGGCCGTAGCTGGTATCCTGCGACATCGCCGGATAGCCCCCGTTGTTCTGAGGCTGCTTCTGCTTGACGATGTCGGCCTCGATCGTGACTCCCAGGTAGTTCGCCTGGCCGGTGAGATCGGCCGAGAGGTGGTAGTCCTTGTCGCGCTTGAACTCGCTGTTGCGCAGGTAGGTCCACAGTACGGTGAACATGCCCAGCTCATGCGCGCGTCGGAAGGCCTCTGTGACCTCCTGCATCTGCCGGTTGCTCTCGGCGGAGCCGTAGTAGATCGTGGCACCCACGCCGGCCGCGCCCAGCCCCCACGCCTGCTCCACCGCGGCATAGAAGACCTGGTCGTTGCGGTTGGGATACTCCAGAAGCTCGCTGTGGTTGAGCTTCACGATGAACGGAATCCGGTGCGCGTACTTGCGGCTGACCGAGCCGAGGACGCCGAGGGTGGAGGCGCAGGCGTTGCAGCCGCCCTCGATGGCAAGCTCGACGATCTTGGCGGGGTCGAAATAGTCAGGATTGGGCGCGAACGACGCCGCCGCGCTGTGCTCGACGCCCTGATCCACCGGCAGCACGGACACGTAGCCCGTTCCCGCCAACCGGCCGGTGTTCCACAGCCGGCGCAGATTGCACAGCACCTGGGTGGGGCGGTCCGTGTCCACCAGCACGCGTTCCATGAAGTCCGGCCCCGGCAGGTGCAGCCTGTCGCTGCTGACCCCCTGACAGGTGTACTCCAGCAGGTGTTCATCATCAGCCAGGAGCTCAGCGATCCGATCGATAGTCACGTCCGTCACTCTCTCGTTGAAACCAGCCGCTGTGATCCGTCAGCGTTCGGGACACCGGCGGTAGATGATTCGCCGCTGACAGGTGCAGTCCCTCTTGGCGCAGCAACGGCTACTGTGGCCCGGTGAGCTCCTCCCACTCCATTGCCTCGAAGCGCACGATCTCACGAAGCGCCTGATACCGGCGCTGCAGCTCGCGGCCGTTGAGCCGCAGAAGCCCGTCGAGGCTGAAGCCCTCCACACAGCCGGAGGCGATGACGGTGCCGAAGGCCACCGCGCGGCGCAACTCTCTGTTGCAGCAGTCGTCGTGCCGCGCCAGCAGGCCGATCATCCCGCCCGCGAAGCTGTCTCCCGCCCCGGTGGGATCGACCACGTTGGGGAGCGGATAGGAGGGGATACTGAAGTAGTCGTGATGTGAGACGAGCGCGGCGCCGTACTCGCCCTTCTTGATTACCACGAACCGGGGGCCCATGTCCAGGACGATCTCGGCGGCCTGCGCCAGGTTCGGCGTCCCAGCGAGTTGGCGGGTCTCAGCGTCATTGAGCAGCGCCAGGTCAACGCGGGCAAGCACCTGCTGCAGCTCCTCCCGCTCGTTCTCAATCCAGAAGTTCATCGTATCGCACATCACGAAGCACGTCTCGTCGAGCTGATCGAGCACCGCGAGCTGCACCCGGGGCTGGATGTTGGCGAGGAAGCAGTAACGGCTGTCGCGGTAGCTGTCGGGGAGCACCGGCGTCCAGTCGGCGAAGACGTTGAGCTCGGTCGCCAGCGTGTCGCGGCTGTCGAGGTCGTAGTCGTACTCCCCGCGCCAGAAGAAGCTCTTCCCGTCGTCGATGCGCTCCACCCCCAGCAGGTCCGCGCCCCTGGCGCGGAGCAGATCCAGCGCCTCCTCCGGGAAGTCGCCCCCGACGACGCCGACGACCCTGGGGGGAGCCAGCAGCGCGGCGGCGGCGGCTGCGTAGACGGCCGCTCCGCCCACCGCTCGCTCGACCTCACCGAATGGCGTCTTGACGCTGTCCAGTGCCATGGAGCCGACTATAACCATCCCGGCCATCGCTGCATCATCCTCAGGGGGAACCACTACCGGCTACTTGGGGCTGTTGCCGCCGTCGGCCTGACCTGCGGGGACCTCCGTCTTTGATGAGGACAACAGCTTGCGCAGCGTCATCAGAAACAGCTTGGGCAGGGCGGCCAGTCGAGGCAGTCGACGTGGCTCGAGAGCGGTTCGGTAGAGCCACTCCAGACCGCAGCGACGCATCCACCGGGGCGCCCGCTTCACCCGTCCGGCTATCACGTCCAGACTGCCGCCTACGCCCATGCAGACGGGGACCTGCAGCTCGTCCATGTGCCGCTTGATCCACTTCTCCTGCTTGGGGATGCCCATGGCGACGAAGAGCGCGGCCGGCCTACAGTCGCGGATGTTCGCGACGATCTGCGGCTCCTCCTCGGGCGTGAAGTAGCCGTGGTGGGTGTAGACGACCTGCAGGCCCGGATACCGCTCCTCAAGCACGCGAGCGGCCTCAGAGGCCACGCCCGGCGCTGCGCCCAGCAATGCCACCGGGCGGCGCAGCCTGGCGGCGATCTCGCACAGGCGCTCCATCATGTCCACGCCCGGCACCCGGCAGCTCGCCGGGAAGTTCAACAGGCGCGCACACAGCACCACGCCCTGCCCGTCCATGGTCGCCAGGTCCGCCTCGTTGATGATCGTGCGCAGCTCCTCATCGCTCTGGGCGCGCACCACCGCCGAGGTGTCGCTGGTGACGATCATGTGCGGGCCGCCCTGGCGGATGAAGCTCTCGGCGCGCTCAAGCGCCTCATCCATCGACAGGGGATGCAGACGCACGTTCAGCATCTCGACGGTCTCAGCTCCCCGCTCAACGGGCCGGTCGAGCAGCCGCAGGATCACGAAACACACGAACGGTCCGATAAGAAGGCCCGCGAGCAGCACCGTCGCCTTGACCCACGGTGGCTGCGGGATAAGTCGCACCAGCAGCAGGCCCAACAGACACATGTAGGCCGACAGGCCCATCAACACCCCGAAGACCTGCTGCTGGGAGTAGCCCTCCTCCAGCAGCACCTCGTGCAGGTGCTGGCGGCGCTGGCCGATGCGCATGCCGCGCAGGCGCGAGATGTAGGTGTATGTGGCGCCGAACAGCGGCACGCTGATGACCAGGAGGGGCAGCAGGGCCGCGATGGCGGCAGCGTGCTTGAGGGCGCCGACTACTGCGAGGGCACCGATCAGAAAGCCCATCGCGTAGCTGCTCGGCTCAGCCGGCCTATCCGAGACCTTGCCGAACTCAAAGAGCTGCGTCATCGAGACGCCCACGACGCTCAGCGCCAGCAGCTTGGCAGCCGGGCCCACCGCCCACGGGACCATCAGGCAGATGAGGTAGAAGGTAACACCGGTGAGGCCGGCAACTCCGAAGGAGACGCTGGGAATGCTCCCGGCCCGGCCGAAGAGCACCGCGCAGATCACCAGCCAGGCCGCCGTTATCGGCAGTGACAGCCAGCCAAGCTGATAGGAGACGGATGTCAGAGGGACCCGGAAGGTCTCGATGCTCACTCCGTAGTGGTGGACGATCGCGGCCACGGCGAGCACCAGCATGACCCGCGCACTGCGGGGCGTGCGCAGCGCCCTGCCAAGCATCGCTAGCAGATAGACGACGGCGGCGCCTATCAGCGGAACCACTGCATCCGCCGGCCCGCCCGCGGCGAGGAAGATGACAAGGGGGATGTAGAGCAGCAGCCCGCGGGCGTCGAGGTGCGGGGGAGGGTGGTCCTGCTGGCCCTCAAGTGCCGCACGCAGGAGGCGCGCCAGCGCCAGCGCGCCGCCGAGAATGACCGCAAGAAGTAGCAGATCGTTGGTGAGCATTCAGGACCCCGGCATCAGGTGCCCTGCCTCCAACTGCTGAGGTACTCCTTCTGCTCCGGTGTCAGCTCATCGATCTCGATGTGCATCGAGGCCAGCTTCAGCTCCGCCACCCGGCGGTCGATATGCTCCGGAACCGAGTGCACCTCGCGCCGCAGCTTCCCCTCACCGCTGACGATGAACTCCGCGCACAGCGACTGGTTGGCGAAGCTCATATCCATGACCGAGGCGGGGTGTCCCTCGGCGGCGGCCAGGTTCACCAGCCGGCCCTCGCCCAGAAGGTAGAGTCGGCGACCGTCCGGCATCTCGAACTCCTCCAGCGACCGCCGCACCTGCCGGGTGGCCGTGGCCATGCCTCTCAGGTCCTCGAGGTCGATCTCCACGTCGAAGTGCCCGGCGTTGCAGAGGATGGCGCCGTCCTTCATGAGCTCCATGTGCTCGCCCCGGATGACCGAGGTGTCGCCCGTGACTGTCACGAAGACGTCTCCCGTGGCGGCCGCCTCGGCCATCGGCCTAACCTGATAGCCCTCCAGGGCCGCCTCCAGCGCCCGCAACTCATCCACCTCGCAGATGGTCACCCGGGCGCCCATGCCGCGCGCCCGCATGGCGACTCCACGGCCGCACATGCCGAACCCGCACACCACCACGTTCCTGCCGGCCAGCAGGATGTTCGTGGCCCGGATGATCCCGTCGATGGTGCTCTGGCCGGTGCCGAAGCGGTTATCGAAGAGGTGCTTGGTCATGGCGTCGTTGACCGCAATGATTGGATAGCGCAGCTCGCCCGTCGCCGCCATGCTCCGCAGGCGGATGACGCCTGTAGTCGTCTCCTCGGTTCCGCCGCGGATGGTGTCGATCAGCTCCGTACGCTCGGAGTGCACCGTGGAGACCAGGTCCGCGCCGTCGTCCATGGTGATGGTGGGCTCAATGTCCAGCACCGCGTGGACATGCTCGTAGTAGGTGTCGCGGTCCTCGCCGCAGATCGCGAAGACCGGGATCCCGTCGTCCTCGACCAGCGACGCCGCCACATCATCCTGAGTGCTGAGGGGATTGGAGGCGCACACGGCCACCTCCGCCCCGCCGGCCTTGAGCGTGCGCATCAGGTTGGCCGTCTCCGTGGTGACATGCAGGCACGCCCCCAGCCTCTGGCCCTCCAGAGGTCGCTCCCGCGCGAAGCGGTCCCTAATCTGCGCCAGCACAGGCATCTGCTGGTCGGCCCACTCGATGCGCAGTCTGCCCTCAGGCGCCAGAGACCTGTCGGCAATGTCGAACTCCATCGGCGTCACCCGCTCGTGCCCGTCACGGGCTGCCACACCTGCAGCCCATCGCAATCGAAGTTGAAGTCAATGCACTGCCCCCCCAGGTCCTGCACCTGTCTGCGAACCACGTGCTCTCGGTCCGGGCAACACAACAGGGCGATGCAGCCGCCACCACCCGCGCCGCAGGCCTTGCCGCCCAGCAGCCCCGCCGGCCGCGCCACCGAGAACAGCGCCTCGATCTTGGGCGTGGTCATCTCATCGTAGAGGCGCTTCTGGTTCTCCCAGTTGAGGTCCAGGACCTCGCCCACGCGCTCCAGATCCTCCGCACTGATGGCGTCGCGCATCTGGTAGGCCGCGTGCCGGAGGTTCATCAGCGGCTCGGTCATGGCCTGCTCGTTGCGCTGGTAGGCTCCCATGACGGTGCTGATGATGTCGCCGGAGAGGCGCGACTTGCCCGTGTAGACCAGCAGCATCGACTTCTCCAACTCCAGCAGAAAGTCGCGGGAGGGCTCCAGGCGATCCACGGTGACGTCCGGGTCCTCGAAGGTCATGAATGACAGCCCGCCGCAGGCGGCCGCGTACTGGTCCTGCTTCCCCCCGTCGATGCCCAGCTCATCCACCTCCAGCAGGTTGGCCATGGCGGCGATGTCCATGCGCGACAGGTCCCCGCCCTGCATGGCGTCGAGCAGCCCCACGAGGGCCACGCCCATCGATGCGCTGGAGCCGATGCCCGAGCCCGGAGGGGCGTCTGAACGAGTGATGAGATGGCCGCCGAAGTCCAGCTTCATACGGCGAACAGCGGCCTTCAACAGGTCCAGCGAGCCGTTGTACTCCAACTCCCGGATGTCCTTGGCGTGAATGTACTGGTCGTAGTCCGCGGACTCAAGGATGAACTCCCCGGTGTCGTTGGCGAACAGGGTGGCGTAGGAGTAGCGAGTGATGGCGACGTTCACGACCGCCCCGCCGGCCTCCGCGCTGAAGGGGGGCACGTCGCTCCAGCCGCCGGCCAGATCGATGCGCACCGGCGCGCGAGCCCGCTTCGGCCCATGCGTCCTCTCGGCCATCGCCTCTGAGTTTCCGCTCGTCACTGCTGCCATCTCCCACGCAGCACCGCTACGTAGTCTCGCAGGGCCTGCCGCCACGGCCGCAGCGGGGCGAGGCCCACCTCGGCCAGACGCTCGCTCGCAAGCACCGCGTTCACCGGTCGCCGAGTGGGGCTGGGCCACTGCTCGCTGGCAATCCCGGTGACCTTCACGTCCTCCAGCCCGGCCTCCGCAAGGGCCGCATAAGCCAGCTCCAGCCGGCTGCACGCCCCCTGGTTGACCACATGCATCACGCCGCGCGCGTCCGCCTCCAGAAGCTGCCACAGCGCGCCTGCCAGATCGGGTGCGTAGGTGGGACAGCCGTACTCGTTCTGCACCACCCTAAGCGCCCGCCCCTGCCTGGCGGCCTCCAGAATCGCCTCCACGAAGTTCCTGCCGCCGGGGCCGTAGAGCCACTGGGTGCGAACGATCAGGTGCGTCGGCAGCTCGGCCACCGCACGCTCCCCCGCCAGCTTGCTCTCGCCGTAGGGGTTTACCGGCGACGGGGCGTCAGACTCCACATAGGGGCCGTCGGCGCCGGAGAAGACGTAATCGGTGCTGACATACAGCAGGCGGGCATCCAGCTCTGCAGCGACTTCGGCCACGTGCTCAGTGGCCACCGCATTGGCCTGCCAGGCCGCCTCAGGATCGCGAGTGGCGCCGTCCACGTCGGTCCAGGCCGCACAGTGGATAATAATCTCGGGGCGGGCGGAGTGCAACGCTCTGCGGGCCTCTGCGGCCACCGTCAGATCGCCGCCCGCCCTCGTCAAGCAGATCGGCGTGACCCACTGCGGAGCAGCCCGGCAGACCTCCTGTCCCAGCATTCCCGCGGCGCCGGTCACCGCCGCCGTGGTCGGTCGCCCATTCGCCATCTCCCGGACAGCGTAGCAGTTTGCAGGGCCATTGTCAACGCGCCAGCGGCCCCTGCCGCGCAGGCCTCAGACGCCGCGGAGCGCCTGCGCGAGAGAGGCTCAGGGCGCGGCGTAGACCTCCACCTCATCCACCATCGCCCAGCCACGACGGGCCAGCCGCAGGCGTAGCCACCGGGCCGTTCGGGGCTCGAGCCTGGCCTCCATGTAGGCCGCCAGGTGCTCGTGGCCGGACTCGGCCGGGTGCTCGCGGATCGTGACCTCCTCAGTCCACACCTCACCATCCACGGACGTGGCGACGCTGATGGACTCGGGGAACAGCACGCCGCCGTTGCCTCCCCCCAATACATGGGCCCGAACGAGGGCGACGCGCTCCTGCTGCAACAGATCGATGGTGATCTCGGGCCGCCCCTGGTGCCAGCCCACCGCCCGGCTCCAGCCCGCGCCGGAAGCCGTGTACTCACCATCGGTCAGCCGCCGTCCGTCGTCGGCGTAGGGCTCCTCGGAGGTGGGAGGAGGCACCAGATGGTAGGACCGCCCGAGGGCCACGTCGCGGCCCTCGCTGATCACCTGGATCTCGCTGAGCATCAGCCACCCCCGCGTGGCGAACCGCAGCCTCACCAGGCGCGCGGAGGTCGCGGCGAACTGCTGGGTCAGCCACGCCAGCTCGTGGTCCTCACCGCCCACCTCCTCCGACATGGTGACCTCCCGCCGGGGCTGCGTGGAGGAGAGCAGCGACCAGGTCTCGCCATCGAGCGAGCCCCAGGTCTGCATCATCTCGGGGTAGAAGACCGCGGCGTAACCACCGCCCTCCGCCTGCACTCTGACAGCGCTGACGCGGCGCGGCTGGCCGAGGTCGATAAGCACCGTCCTGGCCGCGCTCTGCCCGTACCAGCCCAGGGTGCGGCCGTCCGAGAAGCCCTCCTCGGTGAGCACCCCATCGGTCAGCTCAGAGCCGCCCGTGTCGGGATACTTCGCCTCGAAGGCCGGTGACAGGTCATAGGGCTTGCCCAGCGCCAGGTTGTGGGCTCTGCGAAGCTGCAGCTCGTCCCACGTCACGGACGGCCCGCCGGTCAGCTCGAAGCGCACCTCCCGCGCCCGCACGGTGGGGAGATCAATGCTGGCCCAGCCCTCGCCATCGCCCACCGGCGCCGCGGCCTGGCTGCGATGGGTGTCCTCCCCGTCTGCGACGACCACCCGGCATCTTGGCGCGCCCTCCCCCGACCACTGCGCGTGGGCCAGCGCCTGCCCCAGATACACGTCAGCGTCAAGCGTGAACGCCACGCTCCCGCCCTGCTGGAAGGCGAGGCCATTCTCGGTTTCCGTGGCCAGGCGGCCGTCCGTTAGCGAAGCGTCCTGCGCTGCCGCGGCCTCACCGACCGTCTGTCCCTCGGCCTCGTACGGCCTGCCCCACAGCAGGCCCGGCGCGGGGTAGATGACGACCTCGTCCACGCCGACGCTGCCGCCCTCGGGGGCCGACAGCTCCACGCGAACCACGCGCGCCGGCCGGGGCATGAAGGCTACCGGCACGAAGCCGCTGCGCCAGCCCCCGCTCTCCGCGAGAAGCCCGCACGCCGCCTGGGCACCGGGCGCGAACTTCAGGCCGTCGGTGCTGGTGCTCACCCGAACGGCCGTCGGCAGCCCGGGGGATCCGTCGATCCTGCCGGCGACGTGCACGCGGACGTCGCCCACCATCTCTGCGCGCGGAAGCTGCACCTCGATGAGGCCGGACGCGGAGGCGCTGACCGCGCGCTCCGCCCGGCCGCCCTGGGTCAGCCACAGCCCGTCGGTGAGACGGGGCTCGGGCCGGCCGTCGAGCGTGCACGCAGCGCCCTCGCACAGCGACAGAGCGCGTCGGCGATAGGTACCGCGGTGGAAGGCATAGAGGTCATCGTAGGTGCGGCGGCACTCGGCTCGCGGGCTGCGGTAGAGCTGCGCGATGAGATCGCCGGCCTGGTAGTACGCACGTACGGCCTCATCCATGTAGCCGTCAAGCTCATCGACCCCGTGATTGAGATAGAGCTGCAGGTTCAGGAGCTGTCCGGGATCGGTCGCCACCCTCGTGTGCATCTCCATCTCCACGCCCAGGCCGTGCTCGCGCGCGAGGTTGGCGTTCGTGGTGAGGCGCTGCTCGTCGGGCACCGCCATCCCCCGCGGCACGTCCATGAAGGCGAAGTTCGGCTGCATGATGGTGAAGTCGATGCCCAGGTCCGCGGCGCGATCCCATCCGGGCGCACGATGCCACGGGATCCAGTGCAGGCCGTAGCCCCGCTCGTGAACGTACTCGGCGACCGCCCTCACGTCCCGCTCGTCGCGCTGGCGAATGCCCTCGTGCATCCAGTAGAAGCCCCACAGGTCGAGGTGCCGCCAGTCGCGGGCCTGCCACCGGCGCAGCACCTCGTCCACGACCCAACGGTAGGCGGTCAGACGGGCTTCGAGGTCTGTGGGGTCCTCGGGTGCGCCATCGCCGTCGAGGTCCCCGAAGCTTTCCAAGTCGGCCGAGAGGTAGGGGATCATGATGATGACGGGGCATCGCCGATTTCGGTCATCCAGGACGCGCCCCATCTCATCGATGGTCGCGTCCAGCGCCGCCAGGTTCCGGTCGGGGTCGAAGAGCAGGTCGAGGTAGAAATGCCAGTCGTCGGCGTTCGCGGTGCCGGTGGCGTAGAGCCCCCCCGACGGCGCCCCACCGTACATCAGGAACAGCCAGCCGTCATAGAACCAGTCGCGAGGCACGCCACCGGCCCCGTGATCGAGCCAGGCCACGTAGGGGCGGAAGTGCTGCGCCGACCAGCCATCGGCGGCCAGGTAGCAGAGCATGATGTCGCGCATACCGCCGGAGCGAGGGGAGTCCGGCGGGCAGAACTCGGCGCCGATGGGCGCAGATACGGCGAGGAGCGTCGCGAACGCGAGGAGGAGAGTGCACTGTACGTGGGCCCTGTCGGCAACTGGCGGCCGGGAACGCTGCGCCCTCATGGGGTCTGTCTCCTCCCTGACGGGGTCAGTCTCGGCGCTCCAGCCGTATCTCGTCGATGCATATGCGCGCCTCGCTGTGGGAGCAGGGGTCAAGGCGGAAGCGCACCACCCGCCCCCGCCACCGGTCGCTGTCGGCCAGGGGGAGGACGTAGTCGTGGTACTCGCCATCCCCGATGAGGTCGAAGCGCAGGCTGTTGGCCTCGCTGATGGGGGAGGTCCCGGTCGCCCAGAAGAGCTGGCCGCGCTCGGCGCCCTCGGCGGTGGCATCGATGCTCATCCGGATCGTGATCGCCGGGTAGAGCGCCGCCCGGACATCGCGAAGCGACACCCCGATCGCCGGGTCGTGACTGGTGGTGCGGAAGCGAATGGCGCCGTCCTCTGCGCGGAAGTCCGTCACGCCCATAAGCGGCCCCCAGCCCTGGGGGCCGTCGTTGAAGTCCCAGGCGGTGCGCGTCTCAGCCGCCGGGAGGTCGTACGGCCCCAGCCCGACGTCCTGAGGGGTGACGTTCGGCGGCCAGCCTCCCTCGGGCATCTCGCAGAAGGTGTCCCGGATGGCGTCGTACATCCCGAAGCCGAACTCGCGGCAGGGCTCGATGTAGGAGCCCTCGCCCCACTCGTTGAGCGGTCCCAGCGCCAGGCGCCGCAGGCCGGTCTCGTCGGCGAAGCGGCGGACATCCTCGCAGATGCGCCGGAACAGGGGGACCGTCCTGTCGTGGACGACGCGCGCCCGGTCGCCGTGCCAGGGCCGGGAGTCCCAACCGGTGGAGATGGCGGGAAGGAACGGGATGATGTTCGCCTCGTGCCAGGCCTGAAGGAAGGGGAGGGTGGATTCGGCGACAAGCTCGAAGGGGTAGTGCTGCGGGTCGGCGGCGTTGCCGCCATGCCCCATATAGTGGTAGATCGTGGTCATCTCGAAGCCCTCGTCGGCAAGCCGCCGAATGATAGCCGCATCCGTGCTCGCCTCCGGCCACTTCATGGCGATGAAGAATATCCCGGGGTAGCCCGCCTCCCGCGCCATCTGCTGGGAGATCTCCAGCAGGCGCCGGACCCCGTCAGAGCCGCCCATGTCCTGGCGCATCCGCTCTGGGCTCCAGATGATGACCACGGGCCTGCCGTCGATGCGGTAGTACTCCTCCATGTCGAAGTAGTTATCCAGCCAGTAGCGCGTGACGGCGCGCTGATCCCCCTCGGAGTGGCTTCCGGCCGGGTTGTGGTTCGCCCACATCATGCACCACTTGAGGTAGCGGCGATAGCGGGCGTTCATGTAGGCATCGTGCACCCAGTGCTCCAGGTGCCTGGAGCCGGCGTTCCAGTACCAGTCCACCATGAAGAACGATATGCCGTGCTCCACCGCCCACTTGATCTGCCAGTCGCAGACCTCGGGATCGCTCTCATCGTACCAGCCCAACACGGGCTTGCGCTCCGGAGCGGAACGCTCTACCGGATCCCACCTGTCACGAGAGGGCCAGCCGGGGAAGTAGTAGGCGCCGATCTCGTACTCGCAGGCCACCGGCTGAGGCTCCGGCACGTAGTCTGCGGGCGGGAGACCGAGGTTCGGGGTGATGTCGATTGGAGTGCGGGTCGGCTCGGGCGGCGCGCCGGGCCCGCTCAGTGCCAGCTCTATCGTCCCGGTCGCAGGTTGGGGCGCGGAGAGGCCGAAGCGATGCGTCACGACCTCGAAGGGCTCCAGCGGAGGGATTCGCCGCCAGCCGTCCTCAGCCACCACGGTGACGCCCGGGGGCAGGGACAGCTCCTCGATGCGCAGCCCCTCCGCGGTCTCGCCGCCGCGGTTGGTGAGGGATACCACGAAGGTGAGGTCCGCCCCGGCGCGCGGAATGGCGTCCTCAAGGCCCGCCCAGGTGATCTCCACATCGGGAGGCCCCTGCGGCTCCTCTGCGACCGCGATACGGTGAATCGTGGCGGTCGCGCCGGGTGTCATCAGGCCCAGCAGCAGCAGATCGCCGCTCCACTCAGTGCTCGAGGACATGTCCACGTTGTAGACGTGCCGCCTGCCGTCCGGCCGCACCGGGAACCTGTGGGTCGCCATGCCGGAATGCTCGCTGGAGACCCACGTGATGATCCCGGTCTGACCGGCGTCCACCGCCATCTCGATGGAGACCCAGAAGCGATCCTCCACCGGCAGGCGCAGGGGGCCACTGACGATCCCGCCCTGGCCCTGCGCATCGATCCGGAGCCGAAGGCCCTCGTCGGCGGGCTGCATGCCGGCATCCCCGGTGGCAGACCAGCCCTCCGCTCCCCGGGTGAAGTCCCAGGAGCTCTGGCGGCCCTCCGACGCCGGTCGGCCCAGGTCCAGGATTCTTACGTAGTCCACCGCGAAGGTGTGCCCGGCTCCGGGCTCGGAGCGGGGCAGGTCCAAACGCAGCAGGATGATGCGCTCCTCGGTGTGCCAGTAGGGCCTGACGCGGTAGACGTGCCACTGCCCGTCACCGGCGACCTCGAAGCGGGTCTCCTTGCCCGGCGAGAAGCCACCGTAGGGAGACTCGGTGGTGTTCGTCCAGAAGAACTCGGCTGTGCCGGGGCAGTCGGTCCTCAGACGCACCTCGATGACCTGCCAGGCCGTGGCCGCGATCTCGAACTGCGGGCTCGTGACGAATGGGTCCCAGTCCACGATGCGGCCCTGCAGGGCCCCGCCCTCGACGCGCAGGTTCTCAATGTGGTTGGGCTGCCCCCAGCCCTCCAGGTCCCCATCGAACTGCCACTGTATCAGCGTTCGCTCCTGCTGCGCAGCCGCGGCGCAGCAGAGTATGGCCGTGCCCACAACGATAGCCGCACGCATGACGGACCTCCCTGGCTGCTCATCACCTGGTCTCACCGAGCCGCGCAGATCTACCGTACGCTATCCGAAGCCCGCCTTGGGCTCGAGCCCCTGGAATGCAGCCTCGATGTCCTGCCACTCCTCTTCCGAGAGCTCGATCTGCATCGCCGCGGCGTTCTCGCGCGCCTGATCGGGTCTGCGCGCGCCGGCCAGGGCCGCAGTGATGCCGGGCGCCTGGATGGTCCACGCCAGCGCGATTTGAGCCAGCGTGGCATCGTGGGCCTCGGCGACTGGCCGGAGGCTCTCGTCGATGACCTCCAGCGCCTGCCTGAGATTCTCCTCGTGGAACCAGGGGTTCTTGTCAGGCCGCTTGTCGCCCTCCTCGAACTCCCGGTCGGGCGTGACCTTGCCGGTCAGGATGCCCTGCTCCAGCGAGCTGTAGACGATGCTTGCGATATCGCGCTCATCGCAGAACGGGATCAGCTCCTCCATGCTCTGCCGCTGGAGCAGGCTGAAGCGCGGCTGGGAGCTGTGCACGGGACCGTATCGCAGGCACTCCTCAATCTGCCCCACGGTGAAGTTGCTCACCCCGATGGCGCGGATCACGCCCTGCTCAAGCAGCTCCATCAACGCGCCCATCGTCTCCTCGATCGGAGTCGTCGGGTCCGGCCAGTGGCACTGGTAGAGGTCGATGACGTCCACGCCGAGGCGCTCCAGGCTCTGCTCGCACTCCCGCAGGATGCTGTCGCGGCGCAGGTTGCGGTAGACGCTGACCCGCCCGGCCTGGTGAGTATCATCGTCGAAGAAGTGCTGCCCCTCCTCGCTGTCCCAGCGCTGCCCGCACTTGGTGGCGAGCACGACCTCGTCGCGCCGTCCGCGAATCGCCTCACCGACGATGCGCTCGCTGTGCCCGAAGCCGTAGATGGGCGCGGTGTCGATGCAGTTGACGCCCTCGTCAAGCGCGGCCTCGACGGCCTCGCCGGCGGCCTGGTCGTCGGTCCCGCCCCACCACCATCCGCCAATGGCCCAGGTTCCCAGGACGATCGGTGTGATGCGAAGGTCTGACGTTCCAAGCTGTCGGAGCTCCATCGCAATCCTCCTCATATCGGTGCGCACTGCCGATGTGCCTCTTCGCTCCCATCCGTCTCCCATCCTGCCCCGCCGGCTCTCATCGGGCGAAGCACAGCGGGTTGGCGTCACCTTTCCGGCGCGCCCATCAGGATTCGCGTGCTCGGCGGAGAAGGGAACCACTGTCGGGCGTGCCAATGGAGTGCTGAGCTACCGTCTCGACGCGCATGGAGGGTTGACCATGATCGGGCACGATCCTGCGATGAGCCCCGGCGTTCCCGGCCGAAGCCACCTCACTTCGGGAGGTGGCGGCTCGGGGCAGGGCGATGTGCGCCCGAACATCCTGTGGCTGACCTGCGAGGACATCGGCCCCGACCTGGGGTGCTACGGTGACGACTACGCTGACAGCCCGAACCTGGACGCGTTGGCCGAGAGGGGTGTCATCTATCGCAACGCCTGGTCTGAGGCGCCGGTGTGCGCGCCGGCGCGGACGGGCATCATCACCGGCGTCTACCCGCCCTCCACCGGCTCCGAGCATATGCGCAGCATGCTGCCGGCGCCCGACTGCATCCGGATGTACCCCCAGCTTCTGCGCGAGGCGGGCTACTACTGCAGCAACAACTCCAAGGAGGACTACAACCTCGAGAAGCCCGGCGAGGTGTGGGATGACTCCTCCGGCGAGGCCCACTGGCGCAACCGCGGGCCCGGCCAGCCGTTCTTCGCCATCTTCAACTACACCGTCACCCATGAGAGCGGGATCCGCAAGCGCCCCCACGAGCTGCAGCACGATCCGGAGCAGGTCGATCTGCCCGCCTATCATCCCGACACCCCCGAGGTTCGCCGGGACTGGGCGCAGTACTACGACATCATCACCGCCATGGACGCACAGGTCGCAGGGGCCCTGGCGGACCTGGAGGAGGCGGGGCTGGCGGATGACACCATCGTGTTCTTCTACGGCGATCACGGCTCAGGGATGCCGGGGCACAAGCGCGATGCCCGTAACGCCGGGCTGCTGGTGCCGCTGATCGTGGCGATACCGCCCAGGTTCCGCCACCTGGCGTCGGCGGACTACCAGGAGGGCGGGTCCACCGATCGCCTGGTGGGCTTCACCGACCTGGGGCCGACGGTGCTGAGCCTGGCGGGCGTTGAGCCGCCGGAGGTGATGCAGGGCCGGGCCTTCATGGGCCGGCATGAGGCCGCGCCCAGAAGCTACCTGCATGGCTTCCGCGGGCGGATGGACGAGCGCTACGACATGGTGCGATGCACCCGCGACACGCGCTACATCTACATCCGTAACTTCATGCCGCACCTGCCACGCGGCCAGCATGTGGCCTATCAGCTTGAGACCCCCTCCACCCGCGTCTGGAAGCGGCTGCACGGGGAGGGAAAGCTCAACCCGGCCCAGTCGGCCTTCTGGGAGCGCCGGCCGCCGGAGGAGCTGTACGACCTGCAGGAGGACCCGGACGAGGTGAACAACCTTGTGGGC
>JBNGDZ010000019.1:19462-20475 GCA_049975765.1 Armatimonadota bacterium | reverse complement strand
CGCATGACTGAAGAGGTGACAGAGGCATGATGAGCATCAGGCGATCTGCCGGGCTGACGGCCTACGTGATCATCGTCGCCGGCGCGATGCTGGCGGTTACAGTCGGCTGCGGCGGCGGGGGCGAGACCGGCGGCGCTGGCGCGGGTACCATTACCGGCACCATCGTCCATGCGGCAACCCTGCAGCCGCTTGGGGGGATTGAGGTTAGCGCTGACGGCGCCTCGACCACGACCAGAGATGACGGCAGCTTCACGCTTCCGGGCGTGCCCGCCGGCCAGCGGACCCTCCAAGTGTCGGCTGCCCCCGACCGTGGGCTGGCCCTGCCTCCGGGTGTTGATCTCACTGTGACTGTCACCGCCGGGCAGAGCAATCCGCTCCCCGCGCCCATCCAGTTGATCGACGCCGTAGACACTCCGCCGAACCCGCCGAGCTGATGGCGGGAGCTCAGTCCGCGCCGTGACCGAGCGATCGCGCAGCGCCGCCGCCACACGCGGCGGCGCTGCCTTGCTGAAGGGGAGCACCATGACCGCCACCGCATCCGCCCGCCGACAGTCCGTCTCACGAGTGATATGGGGCTGCCTGGGATTCTGCCTGCTGGCGGCGCTTCCGGCCGGTGGCGACTGGCCCATGTTCCGCCGCGATGCCGCGCGCAGCGGGCTGGCGCCGGGGGCCGCCGTTGGGGACCTTCAGGTGGTGTGGTCGGCGGAGCTTGGCGGAAGTGTGGACAGCTCGCCGGCCGTGGTCGGTGGCGTGGTCTATGTGGGCAACTCGCTCGGCGGCGTGCACGCCCTCACTGCCGTGGACGGCTCTGACGTATGGAGTTTCGACACCGGCGGGGCGGTCGTCTCGTCGCCGGCGGTAGCGGAGGGGCTGGTCGTCTTCGGGTCGGTGGACCGGTTCGTCTACGCGCTTGACGCCGCGACCGGCGAGCCGACCTGGCGCTTTCGCACCTATGGCCCGATCATCAGCTCCCCGGCGGTCGTGGACGGGACCGGGGTCGTGGGGAGCATGGA
>JBNGDZ010000019.1:12833-19452 GCA_049975765.1 Armatimonadota bacterium | reverse complement strand
GTGGTATCTACGCCTGCCGGCTCTCGGACGGAGAGCTGCTGTGGGAGAGCGAGCAGCACGCGGGGATTCAGGGCTCGCCGGCAGTGGCGGGCGAGCTCGTGCTCTATGGCGATGATGAGGGGGCGATGCGGGCGCTCTCCCTTCGGGACGGGAGCCTGCAGTGGCAGATCCAGGGCGCCGGTCGGGTGATAGCGGCTCCGGTGGTGGGGGAGGGCGTAGCGGTCTTCGGCGTCATGGCGGGCAGTGCCCTGGTGCCGCCGAAGGTGGACTTCCTCGTGGCTGTGAATCCGGAGACGGGTGAGAAGCTGTGGGCGCTGCATGACGCGTTCTCCGTCCTGGCGGCGCCGGTCATCCTGGAGGATCGGGTCTTCGTGATCACCAGCGAGGGCTACAGGCCAAAGGCGGTGCTGCGTGGGGTGGCGCTCGCGGATGGTCAGGTGGCGTTCGAGCAGCAGGTCTCGGGACTGGTGGATTCAGCTCCAGCGGTGCTGGGCGATACGTTGTGCTTCGGAGCCCATGACGGGCGCCTGCATCTCCTTAGCGCTGAGAACGGACGGCCAGTGGACATCGTGCCACTGGCCAGCAAGGTGTACTCCTCCCCGGCGTTCAGCGATGGGCGGGTCTACGTGGGGGCGAACGACGGCCGCCTCTACTGCCTGGAGTAGGCGGGACTGCGGGATGTGCCGTCCCGGTCGCCTCGCCTGAGCTTCCGCGAATCGCGGGCCTCACGCTTCAGCTCCTCCGGTTTGCAGTCGCGCCCCGGGCGCGGTTGCGCGTCACTTCCGCAGGCGGTATAATTCCGGCGGCAACGCCGCCGCGCGAGCCGCGGAGAGCTACCTTCGGGGGATGGGAGTGCCCCATGGATCACCACGCGCGCGTCCTCGATCTCCGGACCGCATCGTCGCTGCGCCGCGAGATGCAGGCCATCGGCGTTCACTCTGGCGCCGTCGAGAGGCTGGCGGATCGGGCGCGCTTCCGGCCGGTCAGGCTCGAGGACGTCGAGGGTCCGGCCGCTGCGCTGCTGAGGCAGGAGATGCTGGCCCTGGGCGGGGACTGCGCCGTCCACCGGGGCGTGACAGACTTCGAGACCGAACCCAGAGCGGTGGTGCTGCTCGGCGACGCCGGGACGTACGACCGCCTGGCCGAGCGTCTGCAGGGGAAGCCCTTCGGGCTCTCTGAGGCCGGCCAGGAGGTGCTGGCGGCGGTGCGCGGCTTCGATGCCGAGCAGCTCCGGCCGCTGCAGTGCGGGGAGCGAGCGCTGCCGCTGAGGCGCCGCACGCTGGTGATGGGGATACTCAACGTGACGCCGGACTCGTTCTCCGGTGACGGTCTGGGGGAGGACACGGAGGCGGCCGTCCGTCAGGGCGTGCGCTTCGTCGAGGCCGGCGCCGACATCCTGGATGTAGGTGGCGAGTCCACGCGGCCCGGCTCGGAGCCGGTCTCAGTGGAGGAGGAGCTGGAGCGGGTGCTGCCGGTGGTGGAGGCGCTGGCGGAGCGCCTCGATTGCGTGGTGTCGATCGACACCAGCAAGCCGGAGGTGGCGCGACTGGCGGTGGCCGCTGGGGCAGGCATGATCAACGATGTCTCCGGACTGCGCGCGGACGGCATGCTGGAGGCCGTCGCCGACACCGGCGCCGCCGCCTGCATCATGCACATGCAGGGCCAGCCCCGGAACATGCAGGAGCATCCTCACTACGACGACCTCATGACCGAGATCTACGACTTCCTGGCAGCGCGTGTTAAGGCGGCGGTGGAGGGGGGCGTGCCCCGCAGCCAGCTTGTGGTGGATCCCGGCTTCGGGTTCGGGAAGACCGTGGCGCACAATCTGGAGATGCTGCGGAGACTCCGCGAGCTGCGCAGCCTGGGAACGGGCGTGCTTATCGGGACCTCGCGGAAGTCAACGATCGGGAAGGTCCTCGATCTGCCGGCCGACCAGCGGATGATGGGCACTGCGGCCACGTGCGCGCTCGCCATCGCCAACGGGGCGGACATCATCCGCGTCCACGACGTGGGGGAGATGGCACAGGTCGCGCGGATGACCGACGCCGTCATGAGAGGGTGGGCTGGCGAGTGAGGACGGCGGAGCGGAAGAGGGCGCTCCGCCGGGAGGTGCGCGCCAGGCGTGACAGGATGCCTGCTGAGGAGATCGAGGCTCGAAGCGCCGTCATCGTCCGGCGGGTGATGCGGCTGGCGAGCTATCGGCGGGCGCGGACCCGGCTGCTGTTCGCGAGCTATCAGAGCGAGGTGCGCACCGGGGCGCTCATTCGCGAAACGTTGCGCTCGGGGGCGCGCCTGATCCTTCCCCGGGTGGTGGGCAGGGAGGAGGCGCTGGCGCTGCACGAGGTGGAGGATCCGGAGGCCGAGGTGGCCGAGGGCCGCTTCGGGCTGCCTGAGCCACTGGCAAGCTGCCCGGAGCGCTCGCTGTATGAGATTGACTTCGTGCTGGTGCCGGGGCTGGCATTCGATCGCCACGGAGGCCGGCTCGGCTATGGCGGCGGCTTCTATGACTACATCCTGAACGTTCGGAGCGATCTGGTTGAGGTCGGAGCCGCGGTGGCCGTGGCATTCTCGACCCAGATCGTGGACGAGGTGCCGAGGGAGGCCTGGGATGTGGACGTGCCCATGGTCATAACTGAGGACGAGGTGATCGACGTGCGGGCGCCGGGAGCTGACGCGGATGTCGGTCGGTGACGTGTACCAGGCACAGATGGAGGAGTACCGTGATGCGGACACCGGAGGGCTGGTGCGCAGGCTGACGGGGGACGGATCGGACAACGCCCACCTCTACTTCACCTCCACCTCATTTGTCGGCGAGGACGCCGATCGGGTGATCCTCAGCTCGGACCGCGCCGGGGGGCGGGCGTACTTCCTGCTGGAGGTCGCCAAGGCGCGAATGGTGCAGGTCACCGAGGCCAGCGAGCGAGGCTTCTCCCAGGCCTGCCTGGACCCGGCGGGGCGCCTGTTTCACTTCGACGGCCGCACCCTTCAGGTCACGGAGCTGTCCGCCCTGGAGAGCGAGGACCTCTACCGGGTGCCGGAGGGCTTCCGACCGGCTCTGCCCACGTGCACGGCGGCCGGGGACTACGTGGCCTTCGCGTACGTCGAGAGGACGCCGGTGAGCACCGAGACAGGCGCTATCTACTCCACGATGGCGGAGCGCTACTACCAGCATCCCTGCTGCGTGATCGTTCGGGTGGACACGCGAAGCGGCGAGGCCATGGCGGTGTGGGGCGAGCGGAACTGGATCAGCCACGTTGTGATACATCCTGCGGATCCGGACCTGATCCTGTTCTGCCACGAGGGCGGGCGGCACGTCTCCCAGCGGATGTGGACGGTGGACGCTGGCGAGCAGCAGGCGCGGCGAGCGCGCCCGCTGTTCCGACAGCATCATGGTGAGGCCTGCTGCCATGAGTACTTCACCCGCGACGGCGACGTGGGCTTCCAGTGCAACGTGACCGGTGGCGCGGAGGCGCTGGCCTTCAACTGTTTCGTGCGGCCCGACGGGACGTGGCTGCGGCAGTTCCTGCTCCCCGGCCCGCGCCCGGGGCACATCCAGTCCAACTCCGACAACACGCTGGTGGTGGGCGACTGCGGCTATCGCTCGCCGGATGATGCCGAGGGTCGAGCGTTCATGTCCCTCATCGAGCACCGCAACGGCCGCGGCGTGGTGACGCGGCTTTGCCGGCATGACACCTCCTGGGAGCGGCAGATCTCGCATCCGCACCCGATCTTCAGTCCCGACGACCGATGGGCGCTGTTCAGCTCCGATCAGGGCGGGGCGTGCAATGTGTATATGGCTGACGTGACGAGCGTCGAGGGGTGAGGCGGATGGCATCGGATGGCCCGGTTCTGCAGGTGGCGCTGGACTTTATGAATCTCGCGCAGGCTCTGCGCGCCGCGCGGGAGGCGGTGGCGGGCGGCGCGGAGTGGGTGGAGGCGGGCACGCCGCTGATCAAGAGCGAGGGCATGGAGGCCGTGCGCGCGCTGCGCTCGGAGTTCCCCGGGCGCACGGTGGTGGCGGATCTGAAGATCATGGACGCCGGCCGGGTGGAGGTGGAGATGGCTGCGAAGGCCGGAGCGGACGTGGTGACGGTGCTGGGCGCCGCCTCGGACGAGACCATCGCGGAGTGCGTGGAGGCCGGGCGCAACTACGACGCCGTGGTGCAGGTGGACCTGATCGGCTGCCCAGAACCGGTGGAGCGGGCCCGGCGGGCGGAGCAGCTTGGTGCGGGCATCATCGGGGTCCACACCGCCATCGATGAGCAGATGGTGGGTGCCGGTCCCATGGAGACGCTGCAGGCCGTGGCCGAGGCCGTAGGCTGCCGCGTGGCCGTCGCTGGGGGCATCAACTCCGAGACCGCGCCTGAGGTAGTGAGAGCGGGGGCCGACATCGTGATCGTGGGCGGGGCGATCATCAAGGCCCCGGATGCGACGGCGGCTGCACGCACCATCATCGACGCCATCGAGTCCGGCGAGGCCATTGAGACGGAGCTCTTCAAGCGCGGGGGCGTCGAGGAGCTGCGCGAGATCTTCAGCCGCTGCACCGCCGCCAATATCTCCGACGCCATGCACCGCAAGGGATGGGTGCCCGGCATTCACCCGCTCAAGCCTGGGCTGAAGGCCGTGGGCCCGGCGCTGACCGTCTGGACCTACCCGGGCGACTGGGCCAAGCCGGTGGAGGCCATCGACCAGGCGGAGGAGGGCGCCGTGCTGTTCATCGACGTTCGGGACGAAGGCCCGGCGGTGTGGGGAGATGAGGCTACGCGGAGCTGCATGTCGCGCAAGCTCGGCGGCGTGGTGATCAACGGCGCCATGCGGGACACCGGCGACATCTGTGACCTCGATTTCCCCGCCTTCTGCACGATGAGGGCGCCAGCGGCGGGGGAGCCGAAGGGCATGGGGATGATCGGTGTGCCGCTGAAGATCGGCGAGACCGTCATCCGCACCGGCGACTGGGTGATCGCCGACGATGACGGGGTGGTGGTTGTGCCGCACGAGCAGGCCGTGGCGGTGGCGAACCGGGCCATGTCGGTGGTGGAGCGAGAGAGCCGGGAGAAGGGCGAGATCGAGGCCGGGCGGACGCTGGGCGAGATCGCCGAGCTGCAGCGCTGGGAGCAGCAGAGCGAGGGCGGCCTGCGGGGGTTCGCGCCGCACGGGCCGGATGATGATGAGGTGGGGAGGAAGGACGAAGGATGAGCGAGGCCGTGGACGTGCTGGTCATCGGCCCCGGCGCCATGGGCTGTCTGCACGCCGCGCTTCTTCGTGAGGCCGGCATCAGCGTGGGGCTGCTCGACCACCGGGCCCGGCGGGCGGAGCTGATCGACGGGCGAGGCATCCTCGTGGAGCGCGACGACGGCGAGCACACCGTGCCGGTGCCGTGCAGCGCCGAACCCGCCGCGTTCAGAACCTCTGAGCTGGCGATCGTGTTCGTCAAGGCATATGATACCGAGGAGGCGACGCGCCGGGCCCTCCCGGCCATCGGCGAGTCCGCCAGCGTCCTCACACTGCAGAACGGGCTGGGGAACCACGAACTGATCGGCGAGATCGTGCCGCCAGCCCGCGTGCTGGCGGGCACGACGACGACCGGGGCGACACTGCTCGGCGACGGCCATGTGCGCGAGGCGGGGCGAGGGTTCATCCAGCTCGGCTCGCCGTCGGGGAACAGCCGGCGGACGCGGGAGGCGCTGGCGATCCTCGAGCGGGCGGGCCTGGACTGCGAGTCCACGCCGTCGGTGGAGGAGGTGCTCTGGGCCAAGGCCATCGTGAACGCTGCCATCAACCCCCTCACTGCGCTCACCGGGCTGCGGAACGGCATGATGGTGGAGATCCCCCAGCTGCGGGAGCAGCTCCAGGATGTGGTGCGGGAGTCGGCGGCGGTAGCGCGGGCGGAGGGAGTGTTCGTTCGTGAGGACGTCGTCCAACTCGTGGAGGGCATCTGCGAGCGGACGGGCCACAACCGGTCCTCGATGCTGCAGGATGTCAGCGCCGGGCGCCGCACGGAGATCGATGTCATCAACGGGGAGATAGCCCGGCGAGGTGAGTCGAGAGGCGTGGCGGCGCCCCTCTGTCGCATGCTCACGGCGCTGGTGCACGGCCGTGAGCGCGGCGGGGAGAGTGGTGACAGATGATCATAGTTGGCGAGCTGATCAACGGCTCGCGGGAGCCCGTGCAGCAGGCGATCCTCTCTCGCGACGAGGCGGCCATCGCCGAGCTGGCGATGCGCCAGAGCGAGGCGGGGGCTGACTACCTCGACTGCAATGTCGGGATGGTGGGCCGGCGTGAAGTGGAGCACATGCGCTGGCTGGTTGAGGTCGTGGCCGGGGCGGTGGACACGCCCATCGCCATCGACACGGCCAATCCCGATGCCATGGCGGCTGGCCTGGAGGCCTGGCCGGGCCCAAAGCGGGCCATCGTCAACTCCATCACGCTGGAAGATGAGCGGCTGGAGCACTTCCTGCCGCTGATCCGCGAACGTGACGTGCGCGTGATCGTCCTGACCATGGATAATGGCGGTGTGCCGCCCACGGCGGCCGGTCGCGTGGATGTCGCCATGCGGCTGCTGGACGCCCTGGAGGGCTCCTGGGCGCTGAACGAGGCCAAGGACGGGCTGTACGTGCAC
>JBNGDZ010000019.1:0-12823 GCA_049975765.1 Armatimonadota bacterium | reverse complement strand
CCTGAGCGTCGATCCCAGCGGTGCCCGTGTCACCTGTGACGCCATGCGCGAGATCGCCTCCCGGCGCCCCGACTGCCACCTCATCTGCGGGGTCAGCAACGTCTCGTACGGTCTGCCGCGGCGCAGGCTACTCAACCGGGTGTTCCTGGCCCAGGCCGTCATCAGTGGGCTGGACTCGGCGATCCTCGACCCATTGGACCCGGCAGTGCGGAGCGCCGTGTACGCTGCGGAGGCGCTGGCGGGCCGGGACGAGTGGTGCGCGGGGTATCTCGCTGCGTATCGCCGCGGAATCCTGTAGGAGGCGCTGAGGTGGGGGGATGTGCCTAATCTGCTACGGCGCCGCTCGTAGGCGACGGCACCTGGGAGGCACGGGTGCCGCGCCGCGTTAAGCGGCGCGCGGTGAACGCAGGCCCTTGCGGAGTGCTGATCTCTCTGCGGTCTATCTCCAGGCGGCTGCCCCCGCTGGCCGCGGCAGTAGCCTTGTGCGCCGTCAGGGTCATCGGAGGCTTTCGCGTTGCTGTGGGGGCCCCTGGGAGGTTGTCGATGAAGCTGACTGAGGTCATTCACCGGCGGGGTCGGGCGATCACCGCCGAAGTGGCGCCGCCGAAGGGCAGAGACGCATCTGAGGTGCTGGAGGCCGCGACACGCGTCTCTACCATGGTGGACGCCGTGAACGTAACCGATGGGCAGCGGGCCACCATGCACATGAGCTCGATGGCACTGTCCCGGCTAATGGTCGAGAGGGGCGTTGAGCCCATCTGGCAGACCACATGCCGGGACCGCAATCGCATTGCATTGCAGGCCGACCTGCTGGCCGCCGATGCGCTCGGCGTGGACAACGCGCTTGTCGTCACCGGCGACCCTGTGTCGGCCGGGGATCATCCAGAGGCCAAGGCGGTGTTCGACCTGGACTCAGTGCGGCTTCTGCAGATGGCCACGCAGATGATGGACGGCCGGGATATGGCGGGGAACGAGTTGGAGGCGCCATTGGACCTGTGCGTTGGGGCGGTGGTCGCACCTGAGGGGCGTCGCACGCAGGGACAGATTGCGCGACTTCGTAAGAAGGTTGCCGCAGGTGCTCAGTTCATCCAGACCCAGGCGATCTTTGATCCGGCGGCCTTCCGGCGATTCATGCAACGTATCGATGACCTCGGCGTGCCCGTGCTGGCAGGCATACTCCCCATCACCTCGCCGGGGATGGCGCGCTTCGTCACTGGACAGATCCCGGGCATAGATGTGCCGCCGTGGCTGATCCAGCGTCTCAACGAGGCCCCGGCTGATGAGTGGGGCCGCGTGGGTGCGCAGATCGCCGGCGAGATCGCAGCTTCAGTGCTCGACTGCTGTCAGGGCCTTCACATCATGGCTCAGCACGCGCAATACCTGGTCCCGGAGATACTGCGAGTCGCCGGTATCCACGCTCAGTGATGCCGGGCGCACCCTGAGCTGCTCTCCGCATGATTCAGCATACGCCTTGTGGTCATGACCCATCTGAGGTGAGGTCGGTGGTCAGGCCGTGGCTGGCTGCGGTTGCGATCCTCGGCTGTGGGCTGTTGTGGCTGGCAGCCTACTCCTGGAGCGTGGGGTTCGATGGGCCTCGGACAGTGGCCGGTGTGGCGCGAGCGGCTGCGGTGATGAGGCTGGAGGGGATCGCCATGAGCCTGCACCTGCAGCGTGCGGAGGCGCTGCGGGGGCATGTGTGGCAACTGCGCGAGGAGGACGCCCGAGCGCCTGCGCGGCGAGCGGCGCGCTTTGAGCTGGCCGACGCGCTGCGGGACGCGGCCGTGCTCGCGGAGCGCGAAGGGGCGCGGGAGCTGGCCCTGCACCTGCTCGGCGAGGCGCTGCAGGCCGCCCCTGAGCGGGTGGATCTGCAGTGCCTGCGCACTGACCTGCAGACCCGCTCGATGCCCGCCGGGGAGCGCCGAGTGGAGCTGCTACGCCTCGTCCTCCGCCACGACACCGCCTGCGCGAACCTGCTGGCCGCGCAGAGCTTCCGCCGCGAGGGTGACCTGGAGGCCGCGGAGGCGTACCTGCGGCGCGCCGCTGAGATCGCCCCGGAGTGGTCGCGGGCACATCTGGCCCTGGCGCAGGTGCTGAAGGCGAGCGGCCATGCAGATGGCGCACAGTTCAGCGCCCGGCGTGCGTTGGAGGCGGCTGGTGGGCTGCATGAGCGATTGGCAGCGGCGGCGCTGCTCAGGAGGCTGGGCGGTGAGGCCCCGGAGCCGTGGCGCCTCGTGGCCGAGCACGTGTGGCGCAGCTACGGCCATGTCCTGCTGCTGGGAGTGGCGCTGATGGTCTTCGTGTTCCATCCGGGCCTGGCGTCAGCCGGTCGGAGCGTGGCGATGCGCCTTCGGGCTCAGTCGAGGACTCGCGATAGCGCATCGTAGAGGCGGTCGGCGACGGTCGGCAGACCGTAGAGGCGCTCGGCGTTGCGGCGCCCCCGCCGGCCCAGGCGCGCACGCCGCTCCGGGTCCGCGATGAGCTCCTGGAGGGCGTCGGCGAGAGCCGCTGGGTCTCCCTCCCGAAACACCCTCCCCGAGCCGAGCTCCTCGATGAGCCCCGGGATGTTCCCGGAGTCGGAGCCGACCGCCGGCACCTGGCAGGCGGCGGCCTCCAGCAGCACCCGGCCGAACTGCTCCTTCCAGGTGGGCGTGGTCCGGGAGGGCACCGCCAGAATATCGAGAACGTTGATGTACTGCGGCGCGGCGCTGTGGGGCACCGGCCCGGTGAGCGCCACTCGATCCTCCGGCCATCGGTGAGCCCACGCTCTGAGTCGCTCGGCCATGCGGCCGCCGCCGACCACCAGCACAGAGGCGCCCACGCCGCGCTCCCACAGGATCTCGGCCGCGCGCATGAGCTCCTCGAGGCCCTTCTCCTCTGTAAGCCGGCCCAGGTAGCCGATGACGGGGCTGGTCACACCCAGCTCCGCCCGGAGGTCGGACGCGTCGAGGGGGCGGAACCGTCCGGCGTCCACGAAGTGCGGGATAACCACGATCGCCCCGTCGAAGCTCTTGGCACGGAGCACATCGGCGGCCGCCCGCGAAGACGGGAGCGCCAGGTCGGCGTAGTCGAGGGTCTGCCGCTCCAGGCTCGAGAAGGGCCACGGGAAGCTCTTCATCAGATTCTGTTCGGTCGTGAAGCACAACGGGTAGCCGCGCGGGCGGCAGATGCGGAGGACCTGCCACGCCGGGAGGCTGTAAGGCTCCTCGTCGAGGTAGACGATGTCAGGTCTGAAGCTGCTCAGCGTCGCTGCGAGTCCCCGATAGAGGTGCAGGCTGATGCGGCCGGAGCCGATGACGGGCAGCGGCGCAGACTGGAATCTGGCGTCGTGAAGCGGCTCGTAGTCCACTACGACGCCTGTGGAAGCCCGCCATCTGCGCGGCGCGATCATCAGCAACTCGACGTCCGCGCGCCTGCACAGCTCATCGAAGAGCCGCTGGTTGATCGCCACCACGCAGGCATGGCTCACGACGGCGACCCTCATCCGAGCTCCTCCTCCGCTGCCGCGGGCTCCGTGAGGCGGAGGAAGAGCTGCTCGATCTCCGCCGCCTGGCGATCCCACGAGAACTGTAGCGACCGCTGATGCACGGCCTTGCGCATCGCGGCGCGCAGTCTCGGGGCGGTGGCTATGCGGTCCAGGCCGGCGGCGATGGAGTGAGGGTCGCGCTCGATGAAGTAGCCCGTCACCCCGTCCTCGATCAGCTCGAGTGCGGCTCCCGAGCGTGTGGCCAGCAGCGGCAGGCCGCAGGCGGCGCCCTCCAGGAGGACGAGGCCGAAGGGCTCGATGGGGTTGGCGTGCACCAGGCAGTCCGCCATGGCGAAGTAGTCCTGGGGCCTATCGACGTGCGGCACGAAGGTCACCCGATCCCTGACACCCAGCGCCTCCGCGATGCCGGCGAAGCGCTCCCGGTCGCCGCTGCCCACGACGACCAGCCGGGGCCGGGCTTGGGCCCGCGGCAGCGCGGCCATGACCTCCGGGAGCCCTTTCTCCACCCACAGCCCCCCCACGAAGAGCGCCACGAACTCGTCGTCGTGTAGGTCGAGCTGCGATCTGACGCGCGGCCGGGCCTCATCGCGTAGCTCCGGCCGGAAGACCTCGTGATCGACGCCATTGGGGACGATGTGCACCGCGTCGGGCGGGAGACGCCATTCGCGGACGAAGTAGTCGCGCACGCTCCGGGACACGGCGATGATACGGCCCCGACAGCGACGCGCCGCACACCCCTCCATTGCGATAAACACCCGGTCGCGCAGGGCCTCCCACGCCCGTCGCCAGAGCGGGCGATGGCCGAAGAGCGGCTGGCGGCCCAGTCGCGCACGTCGCCGCTCGCGGTGGGTCGTGTGTGCCAGCACGAAGTTGGAGGCGAGGCTGTTGCCGCCCTGGGAGAGGACGACATCGAAGCGGCTCGGGCGCACGACCAGCGAGGATACAAGCAGGAACCAGAGCGCGCGGAGCCCCATCGGAAGCGGCAGGTCGCCCAGCCCGTGGACGGTGACTGTAGAGACGTCTACGTCCCGGACGGAGAGGCAGAACAGGTGCACGTCGTGGCGCGCGGCGAGTCGCGGGGTTAGCTCTGCCAGGACTCGCTCCTGCCCGCCGCCGCGGCTGACGTCCTCGATGAGCAGGGCGATGCGCAGGCGCCTGCGGCGACCATCGGCGGAGAGAGAGGGCTCGGGACGCGACGGCCCCTGGCGATCACCTGCTTCTCTGGGCAACCTGGGCCGCCCCCTCGTGTAGCGGCGAAGCCGTCTGCGCCGCCTCCTGCTCGGCGATCTGCGGCAGTCGCACCGCAACGGCGACGAAGGTCCAGAATATGATGGCCTCCGGCCAGCCATACAGAGCGGACCCCACCAGCAGTCTCACGAGCACGGATACCACCATGGCGAATACGCCGGCCACCAGCCATCGGTCTCGCGGCTCGCGCAGGGCGCGGTAGGACGTGAGGACGTGGCGGACAACCGATGCCAGCACCCACACGAATAGCGCGAAGCCCGGCACGCCCAGCTCGATGAGCGCACGGGCGTACTCGTTCTCAGCCCAGGGCGGCTGTCGATGCGGGACAAAGCCGGTCGGTGTGGCACGCTCCTCCAGCAGCCTGCCGGCCCCCACTCCCGTCGCGATCCCCGCGCCGAGGGGGTGCGCGGAGCCCCACTTCATCGCCGTTTCCCATGGAACCAAGATGCGCTCGTAGGTATGCTCGGGGTCGGTGATGATGGTCCGCAGCCGGTCCATCACCACCCCGGCGGTAATCTCATTGAGCGCCACCGCCGCCAGGATGGCTGTCAGCACCAGCAGTACAGCCAGCCCCGGTCTGCGCACGAGCAGCATCAGCGCCACCCCGCCCACAAGCACCGATGCGAAGGCGCTCCTCACGGCGGTTACCAGCAGGCCGACGGCGATGACTGGCATGGCGCAGATAGACAGAAGCTGCAGGCTGCGCCGGTGACGCAGATAGGCTATGGCACCGACCCCGACCAGAAGGACGTTGACAGCAGTCCCGGCGAAGGAGTGTGGCGACACCATGGTGGAGGATGGCCGGAGGCGCACCTCCCCCTCACCGCCGAGAACAGCGTACTGCTGCCTGAGGAAGGGGTCGAAGCCCGGCCCCAGTCTTGTGAGGTGCTCCAGCCCGAACTGATACTGGAACAGCGCATAGGCGGACAGTGGGGCCAGCACGATCAAGAGGAAAACCACCAGGCGGCGGATCTGCTTCCGGCTGTTGATGCAGTCGTAGGCGAGGAAGAAGACCGGCAGCCAGATGATCCACATCCGGTACCCGGCGATCGCCATCAGCACCGAGGTGTTACGGTCGTTGAAGAGCTGCACAGTGACCCAGGCCGCGAAGAGCAGGAGCGCGAGACTCAGAGGATGTTTCGCGGACTTGCGGCGCTGTCCGAGCACGCTCAACCATGCCCAGCGGAGGAGGCAGATGCCGAGGATGTAGTCCTTGAGAAGCTGAGTATGCCAGCCGGGGCTGATCCCCTTCAGGAAGCCGTCGAGAGCGCCCACGAGGATGAGCGCCAGCAGCCCCAGCTCCAGGGAGCTCATAGCTGCGACCGTCACGATCGCGCCCACGCTGACCACGACTGCTGTAGCGAAGCCGCCGATAAGGCCGATCAAGGTGAGCCCAACGCCGATGACCACCGCCAGCGGCAGCATGACTCCGGGCAACAGGCGGGACAGTGACATCCTTGGCGAGAGTCTCATCGCTCGATCTCGACCTGCCCTTCCCGGAGGGCGCCGGCATGTGCGCAAGCTTCTATCGCGTGGGCGTCGGCGGGGCTCATCAGGTCCGGTCCGGCGTCCGATGACGCCTGGACGCCCAGCAGGTTGCCGCCCCGTCGAGCAGGCCCCGGAGCGTGTGCCACCAGCGACGGATCGCGGCGGTGCCCTCCGCCGGCAACCTCGCGAGCATGCGGAGCAGTCCGTAGCGGCGGCCCTGCCCCACGCTCAGAGCGAACCCCCAGAAGGCCGCCCGGCCGGGGGCTGAGAGGTGCTTGAGCATCACGTAGGACCAATCGTGCGCATCGGCGTGGATCTCCTCTGGCCGCTCGGCCTGGCGCCCGTAGCCGGTCGGGCGGGGAGCCGGATAGTGGTGCACGCGGACGCTCGGATCGTAGATGAGTCTGCCTCCGCTGCGCCGGGCTGACAGCGACGCGTCGGTATCGGTGAAGTGCGCGCCCATGATGTTCGGGTCGAAGCCCGCGATGGCCTCCCGCCGGAAGCTCATGTTTGCGCCCTTGAGGTGATCGACCTCCCGGGGCTCGCTGAAGGCCGGCTGATGGTGGTTGCCGACGATGCGGCCGAACCAGGTCAGCCGCCCCACCGCCGGCCGGGGGCGGGCGGAGATCTCCTCGTCATGGTGGACGATGTCCCTGCCTCCCACGCCTGCCACCGAGGGCTCGTGGTAGTGAGCCAGGATTCGGGCCAGCCAGGTCTCCTCCGGCTCCGCGTCATCGTCGATGAAGCAGACCACGTCGCCCCGGGCGACCTCCAGGCCCCTGTTGGTCGCGGCCACCTGGCCCGGCTCGACAACCTCAACCATCTCAATGAGGCCGCGGTGCTCGCAGCGCGTAAGCCACTCGCGCAGGCGCCGACCGGAGTCCTCGTCGGTGTCGCGCAGCACGACCACGATCTGGTCCGGCAGGCGGCTGCCGGCCAGCACCGCCTCAAGACAGCGCAGCAGCCTGTCGGGGCGCTTGTAGCTGGGCACCAGGACGGTGGCCGAGATCCGGGGGTCGCCGCCCTGTCGGGGGTCGCTCACGCCGGTCCTTTCCTCTCCATGCCTCCGGGGTCCCGCCGACGCCGGGAGTGTGCATACAGGTGGGTTGGTCGGGCCCACCTACGAATCGCTGACAGGCACGCTCATCTCCGCGAGAGCCCCGCGGAGGTGGCGGCCGGTCACCGACTCCTCGCATGCCGCAAGCTCCTCCGGGGTCCCCGTGGCGACGACCCACCCGCCGTGCTCGCCGCCCCCCGGGCCGAGGTCGATGATGTGGTCGGCGGACTTGATAACCTCCAGGTTGTGCTCGATGACCATCACAGTGTTGCCGGCGCTGACCAGCTCATCGAGGACGTCCAGCAGCCGCGCGATGTCGGCGAAGTGCAGACCGGTCGTGGGCTCGTCAAGGATGTAGAGGGTGCTGCCGCCCTCCGGCCTGGCCAGCTCCCGCGCCAGCTTCAGTCGCTGGGCCTCACCGCCCGAGAGCGTCGTGGCCGGCTGCCCCAGAGTGAGGTAGCCCAGGCCCACCGCTTCGAGCGTCTCGAGTATCCGCCGCACCTTGGGCACGTTCTGGAAGAGATCGATGGCCTCAGTGATAGTCAGATCGAGGACCTCGGCGATGTTCTTGCCCTTGTAGCGGATCTGCAGCGTCTCACGATTGTAGCGGGCGCCACCGCACTGATCGCAGTCCACGTGGACGTCGGGCAGCATGTGCATCTCGACGGCCTGCTGGCCGGTACCCTGGCAGGCCTCGCACCGGCCGCCGGAGACGTTGAAGCTGAACCGCCCCGGCTCGTAGCCGCGCATCCGGGCCTCCGGCACCGACGCGAAGAGCTCGCGGATGGGGGACATGGCACGCGAGTAGGTGGCGGGGTTGGAGCGGGGCGTGCGGCCGATGGGCTCCTGGCTGATGCTCACCACCCGCTCCAGGTGCTCGGCGCCGACGATAGCGCGATGCTCGCCCGGCGCGTCAAGCGACCTGTGCAGCCGCCTGCGCAGGGCCTTGTAGAGGATCTCCTGCACCAGTGTGCTCTTGCCCGATCCGGACACCCCTGTGACGCAGGTGAGTGTCCCCAGCGGGATCTCCACGTCCACCTCGCGGAGGTTGTACTGGGAGGCGCCGAGGACCTGCAGGCTCTCGCCGCCGCCCTCCCGGCGGGACTGAGGCACGGGAATGCGCCGCCGCCCTGACAGATACCTGCCGGTCAGCGACACGTCCGAACCCAGGAGGCCTTCGACATCCCCGGCGTAGACGATCTCGCCCCCGTCCACGCCGGGGCCGGGCCCGAAGTCGATGATCCAGTCGGCGCGGCGGATCGTCTGCTCGTCATGCTCCACCACGATAACGGTGTTGCCCAGGTCCCGCAGTCGCTCCAGAAGGTCCAGCAACTGACCCTGATCTGACGGGTGGAGGCCGATGCTGGGCTCGTCGAGGATGTAGAGGATCCCGGCCAGCCCCGAGCCAAGCTGCGTGGCCAGGCGGATGCGCTGGGCCTCGCCGCCCGCCAGTGAGGGGGCGGTGCGGTCCAGCGTCAGATAGCCCACGCCGACCTCGACCATAAAGCGCAGGCGTGAGCGTATCTGCTCCAGCAGCTCCGCACACAGCTCGGCGTCCGGTCCGGGCAGCTCCAGCTCCTGGAAGAACTCGACCGCCCGCTCGGCGGTCATAGCGGTGATCTGGGGCAGAGTCCGGCCGCCGACCTGCACGGCGCGGCTCTCAGGACGCAGGCGGGTGCCCTCACACGCCGGGCAGGGGATCGGCGCGAAGAAGCGGTCGTAGAAGGCCTTCTGGCCGGAGGCGCTGGTGTCGTCGTGCCGTCGCTTGCTGGCCGGCACCAGGCCCTCGAAACGCTTTGAGTACTGGAACTGCTTCCCGCCGCGTGTGCGGTACTCGAAGGTGATCTCATCCTCGGTGCCGTAGAGGATCACCTCGCGCGCCCGCTCAGGCAGATCGCGCCATGGGGTGGAGAGGTCGAAGTCGAAGTGCTTCGCGAGGCCCTCCAGGATGTGCCGCACGTGGCGGGTTCGAACGTCCCCGTAGATCTCCAGGGCGCCGTCGAGTATCGACTTGCCGGGGTCGGCCACCAGTCTGTCGGGGTCCAGGCCCCGCTGGGTGCCGAGGCCGTCGCACTCCGGGCACATCCCGGCGGGGCTGTTGAACGAGAACATGGCCGGGGTGAGCTCCGGATAGGTGACGCCGCACTCCGGGCAGGCGAAGCGGCTTGAGAGCTGCAGGTCCTCGCCATCGACGATGTCCACGATCAGCAGCCCGTCGCCCTGCTGCAGAGCGGTCTCCACTGAGTCCGCGACCCGGGAGCGGACCCCGTCCTTGACCACGAGGCGATCCACGACCAGCGCCACCTCGGCGGGCTCCTCCGGGGCGTCCGGCACGCCACCGGAGATGTCGTACTCCTCGCCATCGATGCGCATGCGCACGAAGCCCTGGCGGCGGGCGTCACGCACCAGCTCCAGCAGCGGCTGGTCGGGCTGGCGCTGCACCGGCGCAAGAATCCGCACGCGAACGCCCTCCCGCAGCGCCATGACGCGGTCAACGATCTGCTGCGGTGTGAGGGCCTCGACCCGCCTGCCGCAGCAGTAGCAGTAGACCTGTCCGGCGCGAGCGAACAGGACGCGAAGGTAATCGTTGATGTCGGTGATGGTGCCGACGGTGGAGCGCTGATTCCCCGACGAGGAGCGCTGATCGATGGCGATGGCCGGCGAGAGGCCATCAACGTGATCGACCTGTGGCCGCTGTATGTTCGAGAAGAACTGCCGGGCATAGGTGGAGAGGGACTCCACGTACCTGCGCTGACCCTCGGCGTATACGGTGTCGAGCGCGAGGGAGGTCTTGCCCGAGCCGCTGACCCCCGTGAAGACGATGAGACGTCCGCGGGGAAGCTCGAGATCGACGCCCTTGAGGTTGTGCTCCCGCGCGCCGTAGATCCGGATGGTGTCCTCAGTTGCGGTCATGGGGCGTGTGCCGCCACCTCCAATTCGGCCGTCCAGACATGGTATTGTACCCTCCGCCGCCCCCGACCGTCAATGTCTGCGTAGCCGGGCATTCGGTGCTACAGCGCTCTGGGCTGGCTTGACTCGGCTCTGGTTTTTTGCTATCGTCCACAGTACACTTCTTTTCGCGTCAATTCTGGGCGTAGAGCCGCGTGGCGGGGTAGTGGGGCCGCCAGTCGGCGTCGGGCAGGGAGTGACGGGACCATAGAGAAGTCCTACCGCGTGAACGAGCGCATTCGCGCTCCGCAGGTCAGGGTGATCGCACCCGACGGCGAGCAGATCGGCATCATGCCGACACAGCAGGCGCTGGCAGAGGCAGAGAAGCGCGACCTGGACCTGATCGAAGTCGCTCCGAACGCCGACCCGCCGGTCTGCCGCATCATGGACCACGGGAAGTTCCGGTACGAGCAGCAGAAGAAGGCGAAGGAAGCGAAGAAGAAGTCGAAGCAGGTGCAGCTCAAGGCCATCCGGATCCGGCCGAACACTGAAGAGCACGACGTCGAGTTCAAGATGCGCAACGCCAACCGGTTCCTCAAGAACGGCGATCTGGTGAAGTTCAACGTCATCTTCAGGGGCCCGGAGTTGCGGCATAAGGATCGCGGCCGCGAGCAGCTGCAGAAGTTCATCGAGGGCTGCTCAGAGTTCGGGCAGGTCGAACAGCCGCCCCGGATGGAGGGCCGCAGGATGACGATGGTGTTGCGCCCCAAGTCGGAAGACTGAGCATCGCGGGGGTGCACGTCTACCAGCCGACCGGGGCCAGCCCCGGTCGGCGGGGCTTTCTATGCATTACGCAGCCGGGACCGGCACTCTCCTCGGCTGAGAAGGGGATTGATGGCAGTGGGTAAGATGAAGACCAAGAAGGCCGCGGCCAAGCGCTTCAAGCGCACGGGCTCGGGCAAGCTGGTGTACTCCAGTCAGGGCCAGAACCACCTGGCGATGAAGAAGAGCGCGCGCCGCAAGCGGCGGCTGGAGCGGGACAAAGAGCTCACGGGCAAGGACGCGAAGAACATCGAGACCTTGCTGCCGTATGACTAGGCTCAGGACAGCCGCGACTCGGCGGGAGCCGGCGCGGCATGAAGGGAAGAGCATTCCATGTCGCGAGTGAAGACGGGCTACGTACGGCGGCGCAGGCACAAGAAGGTGCTGAAGGCCGCCAAGGGCTCATGGGGCGGCAGGCATCGGCTCTACACGAGCGCCTCGGACACCGTGCTGCGAGCCGGCGCGTTCGCCTGGCGGGACCGGCGGCGGAAGAAGCGCGAGTTCCGCCGGCTGTGGAACGCGCGCATCAACGCCGCCGCCCGCGCGAACGGCACCAACTACAGCCGGCTGATCGGCGGGCTGAAGAAGGCCGGCGTCGAGATCAACCGCAAGATGCTGGCCAAGATGGCGATGGAGGACCCGGAGGCCTTCGTCGAGGTCGCTGAGATCGCCAAGCGGGAGATGCCCGGGTAGCGCGAAGGCGCGCAGACATTGATAATCGAGAGCACGCAGAACCAGCACGTGAAACGGCTCCGCTCGCTGGCGACACGCAAGGGCCGGCGCACGCACAGGCAGTTCCTCGTGGAGGGCGTGCGAGCGCTGGAGGAGGCCATCGGCGGCGGGATGCACATCGCCACGGTGGCCCTGTGCCCGGAGCTGGTGACCGGTGAGCGGGCCGAAGAGGTAGCCGGGGAGCTGGCCGATCTGGGCGGGACGGTGCTGCAGATGGCCGAGCGCGCATTTCGGGCGTTCAGCCAGGTGCAGTCGCCGGAGGGGCTGGCAGCGGCGGTGAGCATCCCGGACACGGGGCTGGAGGACCTGCCGGCCGACGCCGATCTGCTGGTGTCCGCGGTGGACCTGCGCGACCCGGGCAACATGGGCGCGCTGCTGCGGACCGCCGACGCCGCCGGGGCGCAGGCGCTGATCGCGGCTGGGACGTGTGTGGACCTGTACGACCCCAAGGTCGTGCGGGCCACGGCAGGCTCGATCTTCCACCTGCCGGCGGTCACCGGCGTGGACGTGGGCGAGATGATGCGGTGGGCGCGGGGGGAGGGGATCCGCACTGTGGCCGGGTGCCTGGAGAACGCCCGGCCTCATACGCGCATCCGGTATCCGCTGCGGACGATGGTGATGGTGGGCAACGAGGCCAATGGGCTGCGCGAGGACGTGGCGCGGCGGGCGAATCTGCGTGCATACGTTCCGATGCCGGGCCGCGCCGAGAGTCTCAACGTGACGGTGGCGGCCGGGATACTTATCTGGGAGATCCTCAGACAACGCGGACGCACCAACGACAGCGACGGAGAGAAGTAGGTGCGGAGAGACGGGCACCAGAGAGGGGCGCCATTGGCTGCGAGCGCCCCGTCCGGTCGCCGCGCTGAAGTTCGCTCCCGAGTCGCAGGCTGAACGCGGAGGCGAGTGCGCGCCGCCAGTAGGCTGAGCCGGCGCTCCACCGTTACCGGAGCACACTCCCACCCGACGGGTGGTATAGCGGAGGCCCCGTGCTTTCGTCCCTGGGACGAGAGACGGGGTTTTTGCATTGCCGGGGCAGGTGTTGTGAGAGATGGCACGGCCGGATGAGCCAGCAGGAGGAGCGGCCATGGAGAGCAGACTCAAGG
>JBNGDZ010000018.1:0-20595 GCA_049975765.1 Armatimonadota bacterium | reverse complement strand
TTCCCCCGCTCCCGCCCTCAGCCGTGAGGCAAGCTCCCAGCCTGCCGCCGTCGCCGATCTCCCCGCTCGCCGGCACGGAAAGGGGGAGGCCTGGAGGCCACGACATCAACGGCTGGCCGGACGGTGTTCCGACCTCTCCATACGGCTACCTGGTGCCCTCGCGGCGGCCGATGACCGCGGCGCCGGAGAGAGTCATTTTCCATCAAAGGGGGCGCTCCGAGCGTCGCCACTGGCGGTGCGAGGAGTGAGGTCCGGGAGGGCCGAAGGCTCCGCCCCGGCCCATGTGGTTCCGTGAGAGCGGCAGGCCGGCCGGGCCTGCGCTGCCGGGCCTACGGGGACACCGTGAGCGAGGCGGAGGGCATGAGCTCGACCCGGTCTTCGCCGGGGCGCAGCCGGCTGATGAGCAGATCATCGCCCGGCTGCACCGCTGAGACGTCGCCATCCACACCGATGGTGGGGAGCGTGGGGCCCAGGATCTTGCCCCAGTTGTCGCGCGCCGAGACGCCGCCCTGGCCCGCCATCTCGCCGATACGCTCCAGCCCACCGGCGGTGCGCCGGTAGACCTGAAAGCCCAGCAGGTTCGGCTCGCTGGTGCGCGTGCGCCAGGGATGGGCCGGGCGCGGCTCCACCAGCACGTTCCCGCCGGCCAGGCCGGTGGCGCGGACAGTGTTCAGCACCAGGTGCGGCGTGTACTTCAGAGCGATGCGAACGGTGCCGTCGCCGGCTGTACTGACATCGCGCACCGTGAAGGTGGACGCCCCCCGCTCGTGGCGGATGATCCCCCAGCGGCCTGACAGCGAGCCGTTGGCAGGCCAGTCGCTCTCCGGCTGCACGATCAGCAGGTCGGCGTCGTCGTCGAACCCCAGCAGGCGGCCGCGCAGGCCGGGAGGACAGGTGAGCCGGAAGTCGCCGAGCTCCACCTCGCCCTCCCCGGCCACGAAGGCGCGGCGAATCCGGCCCGCCGCGACGGTTACCGCCGCGAAGCGTCCCGTCACGCGCAGCTCCCCCTCTGGCGTGTCCACGCTGACCTGTCCCGGGGCGGCGTCCCACGAGCGCGAGGCGAGATAATCGACCTCCTCGCCACGGTCCACACGCACGGCCACGGTGCCCTTCGGGGCGGGCAGGAGCCTGGCGTCGGCCGCGGGCGCGCCCTGCATGGTCTCGTGGATGGCGACGAACGCGTCCACGGAAGAGGCGTTCTCCCGGCGGGCGCACAGCACCGGCAGCGTCGCGTTCAGGTCGCGGTTGTCCGTGTACCGCTGCCCCGGGGCGAGTCCGGCGACCAGCGTCGTCTCCCCGCCCGGCAGCATCGTGCAGCGGTAGCTGAGGGCCTCGCGAATGCGCTTCTCGCCTGTGTCCCACGTGCGCAGCGGCGCCCACGTCGCCGACCACTGCCCGGCGGTCGTCCCGGTCTGCAGCCGCGAGATCTGCCGCCACGCGATGGCGCCATCATCCTCCAGCGCCCAGTGGTCGGCGAGCGTCACCTCCGCCTCCAGCGCGTTCATCTCGCAGCCCTCGATGGCCAGCGCCTCGCCGTCGGCGTGCAGGTACCACTCGTGGTAGGCCCCACCCCGAACGCGGACGATGTCCAGGAGGTAGCTGGCGTCGTCGCCGGCAGCGATCTGCGCCACGGTGCGGCCGTAGACGCCGCCCTCGCCAAGCTCCGCCAGGTTCTCAGGGATCTGCTCCGCCACCTCGGCCACCTGCACCCAGCCGGCGTCCACCATCAGGCCGGTGGGATCGCCGCGGAGCAGGTGCGTCGCCGAATGCGAGCCGTTTTCGGCCCGCACCACGCAGGTGTTGTGCGACGGGCAGAGCTTGATCCACTCGCGGGTGAGCCGGTGCATGGCGCCCATGTAGCCCAGGTCGGTGAGCACCTCCTGGTCGCGCGTGTACCACATCAGCGTCAGGGGCGGGCGGTGCCAGTGGCCCACCGGCCAGGTGTAGTCCAGCGCCATGACGTCGGTGCTCTCCGCCAGCGGCATGCGCATGACGGCCTTCCGGTTGTTGTGCAGCACGACCGACGGGAGCCCGGCCGGGTCGGCGAGGGCGATGGTCTCGCGGCCGGGCTCCCCGGAGACGTCGAACAGCTCGCGGCAGTCCTCGGGGATCGTCGCCCCAGCGCGAACTGAGCTCTGGAGATGCCCAAGCTGCGGGCGCGCGGCGGCGTGGGAGTCCTCCCATGCGATCTGGCGACCGTTGGGCAGGCAGGAGAGCGGCATCTTGCTGAGGCTCTCGCACAGCGCCTGAGCACTGTAAAGGTCCAGGCCCTGGACGCGGTCGCTCCACCAGGGATGATCCCGAGGGACGACCTTTGCGCCCCGCGAGGCATCCATGAGATACGACATGGTGTTCCACGTGCAGTTGGTGTAGGCCGGGGAGCCCTCCCAGCTCAGGCCGTCCCCGTATACCGAGTTGCGCAGGTAGTAGTGGTAGTTGTCCAGGACGGTGCCGACAATGCGCTCATCGCCGAGGAGCACGCCCAGGCTGAACTGGCTCTGCATCAGCCGGCCGTCCAGGTTGTGGTAGCCCAGCATGGAGTAGGGCCGGACGTGGTAGTCGAGCTTCCCATACTTGAGGTCGAACTGGCTGTCTGCCTCGCGCAGGCGCTGTGCGTCGTCCTCGTGCGCCGCCAGCAGAGACTCCGTGGCCCGGAGGACGCCGCCCGCGATCTCCTCGTCCGTATAGCTGTCGCGCACCAGCGCGAATCCCTGCAGCCACCCGCTGGCGTAGGCGTCGCCGAACATCGACCCGTCGCAGT
The DNA here is from genome assembly GCA_049975765.1 of Armatimonadota bacterium. Classification (GTDB taxonomy): domain Bacteria; phylum Armatimonadota; class Zipacnadia; order Zipacnadales; family UBA5352; genus JAYENL01. The sequence continues at coordinate 17,834 of JBNGDZ010000018.1, read as the reverse complement.
AGATGTCGGCGTTGGAGCGATCGGCGGGGTGCTGCTGGCTGCCGGTGATGCCGTCCTCGAGCGTATAGGGTACATAGCCCTCGAATGCGCGGGCCTCGCCGTCGTAGAAGCCATCGAGCATCGCTCGATAGCGCTCCGCGCCGCCCACGATGTCGCGCAGGTAACCGTCGCCGAGATGCGCCCGGGCCAGGGTCAACAGGGCGGACCGCACCGAGCGCGCGTAGGATGCCGCGTCGCCCGCGCGCGGGTCATCCTCCGGCAGCACGTGCGCGCATACCTGCCAGGCCTCGCCCAGCGTGGGGAGCAGCGTCTTGGCGATCCTGGTCTGCGCGAGGTGGTGCCACTTGCCGCGGAAGAAGAATGCGTAGTTGGCGTCCGAATAGCCGTGGGTCCGCCCGTCCCACCGGTCCCAGGGGATGCCCGGATGCTGCCGCCCCCACTCGGCGCTGTGCGTGCGGCGCCAGACCTCGTCGGAGGGATAGCAGCCTGTGCCGTCATCGGGATAGTCGGGGTTCGGGTAGTAGGCGTACTTCTGGCCCTCCCCCTCGCACAGGGGGCAGTAGAGCCGGAAGGGCTCATCCAGGGACCACTCCCACCGCACGTCGCTGAAGTCCTGGCAGCGCTCCGGGTGGATGGGGCAGGCGGTGGTCCACATCCCAAGTGGCGTGACCGGCAGGATCCTGTCCAGCCACCACTGATCGTCGAGGTCCCGCCACTGCTCAGCCCGCGAGAGGACCTCCTCGACGAGCGCTGCGGCCTCATCGTCGCCGGCCCGGTAGCGCTCGCGAAGGTCATCCACCGGCACGCCCCGGACCGTGGGGTGCATGGCGTCGGGGAGCTCGATGAACTCATGCTCCAGCCCGCCGGCGCCGCCCGCTGCCATCACTATCACGCCTATCATCACAACTGCGCGCATCGCGATCCTCATGCTCAGCCCCCATCCCTTGTGCTCTCGCCCACCATCTGCGTCACGGCCTCTTCCATACGATGAAGCGTGATGCCTGCCTCACCTGCGCAAACCGGGCAGGCATCTGCCCCCCAGAGCGTGAATCGCCTCCTGAGAGGCACTTCCTGTTGCGCCAGAGACGCTATGGAGAGTGATGCGCGTGGTCGCGAAGAGTGTTGAGCTGCCGTCCGGCAACAAGATGCCCACGCTGGGGCTCGGGACGTGGACCCTCCGGGGCGAGGAGGGCCTGCGGACCATCAGATCCGCGCTGGAAATGGGCTACCGCCACATCGATACCGCAGACATGTACGGCAACCACGACATCGTGGGCCAGGCCATCGCGGACTATCCCCGCCAGGAGCTGTTCGTGACCTCGAAGGTGGACGCCCCGGACCTGCATTACGACGACGTTCTGCTGACATGCAGAAAGAACCTCAGGGAGCTTGACACCGACTACATCGACCTCTACCTGATCCACTGGCCCAACCCGGACCTGCCCATGAAGCAGACATTCGACGCCCTGCGGCATCTCGTGGAGGAGGGCCTCATCCGGGACCTGGGCGTGAGCAACTTCCAGCAGCACCGCATGGAGCAGGCGCTCGAGATCGCTGACCACCCTATTGCCGTCAACCAGATCGAGCTGCATCCCCTCCTCTATCAGCACGACCTCATCGAGCTCTGCCAGGACAACGGTGTGGCGGTCACCGCCTACTCGCCGCTGGCCCGGGGGAGGGTCTACGAGGACGAGACGCTGCGGGAGATCGCTGAGGCCCACGGCCGCACACCGGGGCAGGTCTCACTGCGCTGGCTGCTGCAGAAGGGCTGCATCGTGATCCCCCGCTCGAAGAACGAGGAGCACCTGCGCGAGAACATGGACATCTACGGCTGGTCTCTTAGCGACGAGGACGTGGCGCTGATCGACGCCATCGAGGAGCAGGTCCGTCTGATCGAGCCGGACTTCCCGGAGTTCGAGATGCCCTGAGGGCAGCGGCGGAAGCAGCCAGTTGGTGGAGACGGCAGGCCTAACAAACCTCCGGCCCCCGGAGACTGCGCAGCAGTCTCACCGAGAGGGGAAGGAAGGCAAACGCTGTCGGGCTGGAAGCCCGACCTACGCGGGGAAGCCCGACCTACGCGAGGAAGCCCGACCTACGCGGGGAAGCCCGACCCAGGCGGGGAAGCGCGACCTGCGCGGGGAAGCCCCACCCACGCGAAGCGTTGGCCCGCCGTTGCCCCCTCCGGGACGGAGGGGGTGCCCGAGCGGAGCGAGGGCGGGGGAGGTCCGAGGCAACGTCAAGGCGTGCCGCGCCCCGACAGGAGTGTCCGGGCCACGGAACGGCGATGCTATCCTCGCTCGCTGAGGACCTCGTCCTCGTAGCGCTGGATCTCCGCGAGCCAGGCCAGGCCGCCGGGGACGCCGCCGCGCTCGCACAGCTCCTCCCACACCGCTCCGAAGGGCAGCTCCGCGCGCAGCTCCTGCAGCGCCAGCTTCGCGTGGCCGTTGCCCGCGTACTCCGCCTCCCTGGCGAGCTCGTAGGGCTCCAGCATGGCCCACAGGAGGGCCTTGCGGACCGAGCGCTCGCCGATGGTCCAGGCCGCGATGCGGTTGATGGAGGCGTCGAAGAAGTCCGTGGCCCAGAGGATGTCGTCGAAGCGGCCGCTGCGGACGGCCTCGTCGCACACGGCGCGCAGGTCGTCGTTGAAGCGCGTCACGTGGTCGCTGTCCCAGCGCACGCCACGCGAGGCGTGGAGCAGGATGGGTGTGACGAAGTGCAGGGCCGCGGAGATCTTGTCCGCGACGCCCTCGGTGGGGTGGTAGTGGCCCATGTCGAAGCAGATGCCGCAGCCGCGGGTGGCCGCGTAGAGCAGATAGAACTCGTGCGAGCCGACCGTGTAGTCCTCCACCCCGATGCCGAAGAGCTTGCTCTCGACGGTGTCGATGACCGAGGCCATGTCGTCGGCGAGGACCTCGTCGAGCGCCTCGACGAGCCGCTCCCGGGGGCCCATACGGTCGGCGGTGGCGTCCTTGCGGCCGTCGGGGATCCAGATGTTGCACGCGGCTGGGCCCAGTCGGCGGCCGATGGCGTCGGCGATCTCGCGGCAGGCGATGCAGTGGCGGATCCAGAAGCGCCGCACGTCGTCGTCGGGGCTGCTGAGCGTCAGCCCGTCGCGGACCATCGGGTGCGCAAAGCAGGTGGGGTTGAAGTCCATGCCCCAGCCGTTGTCATCGCACCAGTCGATCCAGGTCCGGAAGTGCTCGGGCCCCAGCTCGTCGCGATCCACGGCCTCGCCGCCGGTCTCGGCGTACATGGCGTGGAGGTTGAAGCGCAGCTCGCCGGGGATGAGGCTGGCGGCCTTCTCGAAGTCCCGGCGGATCTGATCGCCGGTGCTCGCGCGACCCGGGTAGTCGCCGGTGGCCTGGATCCCGCCCGCGTCGGTGGCCTCCTCGTGCACCTCCAGGCCTACCACGTCGTCGGCCTGCCAGCAGTGCACGGAGACCGGGGTGGCCAGGGCCCTCGCGATCGCCGCGTCCGCATCCACGCCCACCTGTGCGTAGCGGCCGCGCGCATCCTCGAACGACATCGCGGTCCGCCCTGCAAGCTCGCCCTCCAGCAGCTCGTCAATCCTCATGGTGGAACACCTCGCGTTAGTGCTGAGCCGTTGCGGCTCCCTTCGCTGGTCGGACGCCAACGGCCTTTCGCGCCGGGACGCATAGCCATGGGTCCATGGAGCTAGGCCTCCGTGGCCCCCGCCCGGCAATCGCAGGGCTCACGACAACGGCCGGCGGGTCTGAAGCCCCGCCGCTGCGCACGGCGACGGCTGGCGTTACGCGAGTGCACGCTCGCGTGGAGAGGCCGGACCACCGTCCGGCCCCTGCGTGCCGCGGAGGCGTTGCGTGCTGACCCGGTGGGGCTGGTCGCTGTCCGCTGCCCCTACTCAGGCCACGGATTCGTCTGGTCGCCCAGCTCCGAGCGGAGCCGGGCGAGCTCCTCCTTAAGCTCGGCCACAACGCCCGCGTAGTCCGGGTCATCGTAGACGCTCTTCATCTCCATGGGGTCCTCCTGGAGGTCAAACAGCTCCCACTCCTGCGGCCCCGGCTCCTCCTCGTAGTAGAAGATGAGCTTGTAGCGCTGGGTGCGAACCCCGTAGTGGGCCCAGACGTTGTGGCCGCCGTCGATGTGCATGAAGTAGCGGTAGTAGAAGCTCTCGCGCCAGTCCTCGGGTGTGCGTCCGGCCAGGTTCTCGCGGAAGCTGCGACCCTGCATCTGGTGGGGGGTCTCGAGGCCGGCGTAGTCGAGAAACAGTGGGGCGAAGTCGGTGTTGAGGATGATGTCATCGTTCACCGAGCCCGCCGGGATCTCGCCCGGGTAGCGCACCACGAAGGGCATGCGCAGGGACTCCTCGTACATGAAGCGCTTATCATACCAGCCGTGGTCGCCGAGGAAGAATCCCTGATCGGAGGTGTAGATGACCGCGGTATCCTCGGTGAGGCCCGCCTCGTCGAGCCAGTCCAGCATCCGGCCCACGTTGTCATCGACCGACGCCACGCACCGCAGGTAGTCCTGCATGTAGCGCTGGTAGGCCCAGCGCTTGAACTCCTCGTCGGTGAGGCCCTCCGGACGGGGCTGCTTGAGGTCACGCTCGGTGAAGTCGCGCCCGACCCGCATTTCGGCCTCCCGCGCGGCCGTGGAGCGGTTGGCGTAGTCATCCCAGAAGGTGGGTGGCTCGGGGATGTCGATGTCCTCGTACATATGCATGTGCTTCTCGTCCGGCTCCCAGGGGCGGTGCGGCGCCTTATGATGGGTCATCAGGAAGAAGGGGCGGTCGGGGTCGCGATCCTCGAGCCACTCAAGAGACATATCGGTGATCAGGTCTGTCGCGTAGCCCTGGAACGTCCGCTTCTCGCCCTGGTCGAACATCTCCGGGTCATGGTAAAGGCCCTGCCCGGGGAGCACGCACCAGCGGTCGAAGCCCTGTGGGTCATGGATGCCGCCGTGGCCGAGGTGCCACTTGCCGAAGATGGCCGTCTGGTAGCCGGCCTGCCGCAGGAGCTTGGGGGCGGTCATCTGCCGCTGGTCCATCCCCTCGCGGAGCGTGAAGACCCCGTTGAGGTGGCTGTACTTGCCGGTCAGGATCGACGCCCGCGAGGGGGTGCAGATGGAGTTGGTGCAGAAGCAGTTGTCCAGCCGCACACCATCCTCGGCGATGCGGTCCATCTGCGGCGTCTCGTTCACCACGCTGCCGTAGCAGCTCATGGCGTGGGAGGCGTGGTCGTCGCTCATGATGTAGAGGACATTCGGACGGCGGTCCGATCCAGGCATGGGTCCATCGCTCCTCGCTGCGTCTCATCTCCGCTGTCTGACGGTTCCGCGGTTGAAACCTGCCATTGGAGCCGCCTGCTGCCTCGATCCCCGCCGGAAGGTAGGCCCCTCAGGCCAGGGCGCGGATCCTCTCATCCTGCTCGGGCGAGACGTGGAAGTCGAATAGCTGCAGGTTCTCCCGCAGGTGCTCCTCGCTGGAGCCCTTGGGGATCACGATCATCTGCTGCTGCAGCAGCCAGCGGAGGCAGACCTGTGCCACGGTGCGATCAAGCTCCCCGGCGATCTGCTGCATGGTCTCGTTCCCGAAGATCTCCCCGTGGGCCAGCGGCGAGTAGGCCGTGACCGCGATGTCATGCTCCCGGCACAGCTCCACGACATCCCAGGGCTGGTGGGTGGGATGGAACTTGATCTGGTTGTTCACGATGGCGAGCTGGGCCACCTCCAGGGCCTGGGTGAGGTGCTCCACCATGAAGTTGCTGACGCCGATGTCGTGGACCATCCCCTCATCGCGGAGGCGCTCCAGCGCCCGGAAGGTCTCCTCCATGGGCACGCTGGGGTCGGGCCAATGGATCAGGTACAGGTCGATGTACTCGACCTCCAGCTCCGTGAGGTTCTTCTCGCAGATCCGCAGCACGTCGTCATACTGAAGATCCCCCCTGTTGACCTTGGAGGTGATCCAGACGCCCTCCCGGTCGAAGCCCTTCATGCCCTGTGCTACCTGGCGGTGATTGCCGTAGACGTCGGCGGTGTCGATGTGGTCGTAGCCCATCTCCAAGGCTATGTTGACGGCCTTCACGCAGGTGTCCCCCGTGAGCTGCCAGGTTCCCAGCCCCACCTTGGGCATCTGTGCGCCGCTGTTGAGCTCCATCCTGGGAATGTCGATATCCATCCTCGCGTCCTCCTCGCGTTAGGCGCAGTCTGGTCGTCAGCGGCGACTGGCGCCGTGCCGCAGGTCCTCGACGGCGTCATTCGCCCGCGCCGAGCTGATCACCGACGCGCGATGATCCCGTTGTCGAACATCCACCTGACGCTGTCGGCCACGGAGTCCTCCGCGGTGTACTGCGGCTCGTAGCCGAGCTGCGTGCGGGCCTTCTCGATGGTGAAGCACATATGCTCGACGAAGAAGCGCAGGCCGCGGACGTTGAGCCGGTCGGTGTCCCCGTACTCCTCGATCAGCTCCTCCGCCGGTACGTGCTCCACCGGTGGCACCACGCCCATCGCCTCCGACAGCAGCTCCACGTAGTAGTTGTGAGTGATGGCGTAGCGGGAGCTGATGTTGTACTCGCCGGCCTTCTGGGGCCGATCGAGCGCCAGCACGAAGGCGTCGGCCAGGTCGCGCACGTCGCCGAACTGGATTAGCCCCCGGCCGCGCTCGGGGATCTTCACCGGCTCGCCGTCGAGCATGGACTGGAACAGGCGCGGGTCGCGGCTGCCCCAGATGTCCAGCGGCACGTCGCCGGGCCCGATGATCGCGGTCGGGCGCAGGATCGTCAGCGGCAGGTCGTAGCGCTCGCACAGCTCGCGGGCCACTTCATCGGACTCGGCCTTGCCGTTGAAGCCGCCCCACTCATCCGGCGGCGGCTCGACCGGCTCGGTCTCATCGGCCGGCACGTGCCGCAGCGGCATGAACACGCCTGTGGAGCCGCACTGCACATAGCGATCGACGAGCCCGAAGATGGCGTCGATGACACGCTGTGCCCGGGCCCCGTTCATGGCGATCATGTGCACGCCGGCGTCGAAGGTGCGGCCCTCCAGAGCGTCTACAAGGCTCCGCTCCTCGTCGATGTCGGCCGTGAGGCACTCCACGCCCTCCGGCAGGGTGCACTCCGTGCGCCCGCGGTTGACCAGCGTGACCTCATCGCCGCGCTCGGCCAGCCGCCGCGTGATCTCCAGCCCCAGGAACCGCGTCCCGCCGATGATCAGCACATTCATTGGCTCATCCTCCGTGCGTCTCTTTGGGTCTGTGCGTAGGACCTTCGCCGATGCCGCCGTGCTTCCTGCCGCTGCCGGGAGGTAGCCGGCCCATGGGCTGCGAAATCGCACGTGCATACACGCGCAGGCGCGGCCTGGAGGTGGGACTATGCTGTATCGGCAGTTCGGCAGTCTGGGCTGGGAGGTCTCCGCCATCGGCATGGGGACCTGGAACATCGGCAACCAGTGGGGCGAGATCGACGATGTGACCGCGTGGGCGACGGTCCGGGAGGCCTTCGACGCGGGCATGAACCTCTTCGACACCGCGGAGTCCTACGGCATTCCCAACGGCCTCAGCGAGATGCGGCTGGGGGAGGCGCTGGCCGGCATCCGCCATCAGGTCTACATCGTCTCCAAGATCGGACACTGGGGGGAGCGCACCGGCCAGGGCGTACCGCACAACACGGTGGACATGATCCGCCTCTGCTGTCACGCGTCGCTGCACCGGCTGCGCACGGACTGGGTTGATGTTATGCTCTGCCACGTCGGTGACATCGAGGACCCAGGCGTCTTCCTCGAGGCATTCGAGGTGCTCAAAGGGCGGGGGAAGATCCGCGCCTACGGCATCTCCACGAACGATCTGGACGTGCTGAAGCGCTTCAACGCCGACGGGACCTGCGACGTGGTCGAGGTTGACTACTCGCTGCTGAACACCAGCCCGGAGGAGGGCCTGTTGCCGTACTGCGAGGCCAACGGCATTGCGGTGCTGGTGCGCGGGCCGTTGCGCCGGGGCCTGCTGGCCGGCAAGTACGACCTCGACACCGAGTTCACCGACCAGGTCCGGCAGGCGTTCAACCCCGGCGGTGCTCAGCGGGAGCAGTACGAGCGTGACATCGCGGGCGTCGAGCGGCTCAAGCAGGTCGTGCAGTCGGGGCAGGAGATGGTCACCGCCGCGCTACGGTTCGTCATATCACATCCCGCCATGCCGGTCGCCATCCCCGGATGCAAGTCGCCGGCACAGGCCCGGATGAACGCCGAGGCGGGGGAGAGGCTGCTGACCGACGACGAGATGACGGCCCTGCGGGAGGCGGTCCGGGGCTGAGCCAGCGGCACAGAGAGGCGATCACGATGGAAGCCGACGACCTGGGACCTGGCGATGCAGCGCGGCAGCGCTCATCGGGCGAGGGACGGGAGACCGGTATCGAGGAACTGGTCGCGGAGCGGGTGGACGCTATCGAAGCGGAGGCTGCCGAGGGCCTTGATGCCCTGTCTCTCGACGAGCGGCTTGCGAGCGCGGCGAGCCGTCGCGAGGGGAGAGTCGGCTACGCATGCGTGGGCTGCGGCAGCATCGCCAACAACTACCACCTCCCCGCCCTCCAGCGGATCCCGGAGGCGGAGTTTGTGGTGGCCTGCGACATCCTGCTGCAGCGCGCCAGGGAGACGGCGGAGCGCTTCGAGGCGCAGCATGCCGTCACCCAGTACCGGGAGGCGCTTGAGCGTGAGGACGTGGACCTGGTCTGTGTATTCACGAAGGTTGACTCCCACGCGGAGATCGCCATCGACGCAGCGCGGGCCGGCAAGCACGTCTTCATCCAGAAGCCCTTCGGCCGGAGCGTGGCGGAGGGGCGGCAGATGATAGAGGCTGCGCGTCACGCCGGCGTGGAGATCATCCCGTCCTTCATGCACCGCTACTTCGATGAGTCCCTGTTGGCCGCAGAGCTGGTCCGAGATGGCGCGGTGGGGAAGCTGCAGTTCATGCGCCAGCGCAACGCCACGCGCAACCATCCGGAGATCGCGCCCGAGTACGGCGGCGCCCTGATGGACATAGGCGCACACGGGATCGACCTGATTCGGGCGATCACCGGCGAGGAGATCGTTCGGGTGACGGCCCGGCTGCAGGACGGTGATGACCCGGTCGCGAGCGATAAGGATGCGCGGGAGGAGCGGGACCTGCGCGGCGGTGAGAGCAACGCCTTCATGCTCTACGAGCTCACCTCAGGTGTCACAGTCGGCCACGAGGTGCAGTGGTCGCAGGCGGCGGGGGCCTCGCGGTTCACCGCCGAGGTCTACGGCACTCACGGAACGATACTGCTCCGGACGCCGCGCATCGAGGCCGACCTGGCCTACTTCTCGGCCGCCGGGACGCAGGAGCCGCACCGCGCCGGGGTCGAGTGGCGGGTGCCGGAGCTGCCGGGGCGACCGTTCGGCGCCGCCCAGCACGAGGCTATCATCGACAGCCTGTTGACCGACGAGTGGACGGCGCAGACGGCCGAGGACGGCCTGGCGGTGCTGCGCGTCTGCGATGCGGCGCGGCAGTCTGCCCTCAGTTGCGGCTGGGAGGATGTCTTGGACTGAAGGAGGACCACCATGCGGGTGTCATTCATCGTTCGGCCTGAGGACGATCGCGGCGAGGCGGTGGCATTCGCCGCCGGCGAAGGCATCCAGGGCCTGGAGCTGATGTACCACTCACCCTCGGCCCGGGACTTCGACGACGCGGAGCAGATGCGCGAGCTGTGCGAGCGCTGGGGTGTGCGCATCTCGGCGGTCGGCGTCTGGCACATGGGGCTGGCCGATCCGCCGGAGCGGGACACGCACGAGGTGCTGGAGGTCGGGCTGAGGTATGCCGGCGAGGTGGGCGCCGACTGCTTCTTCACCGGGGCGGGTGAGCCGGAGGGCGACGACCCCGTGGCCGCGCTGGCCGAGGCCTGGCCACGATGGGAGGGGCTGTGTCTCGCTGAGGCCATGGACCTGGCCGTCTACCTCGGCCACAGAGGGAGCTTCCTGGGCAGCGAGGAGCTGGTGGCCGAGGCGCGCCAGCGGGTGCCGGGCCTGGGGCTGAAGCTCGATCCCGTCGGCATCATTCGCAACCTGAAGGCCGACCCCTACGATTTCCTCCATCGCCATGGCGCGAGCCTGGCCTTTTTCCACGTCAAGGACAAGCTGGCGCTGGCTGACGGCGAGATCGAGCCTCCGCCCGGCCTCGGGGAGCTGCAGTGGGGCAGGATCTTCGGCATCCTGCACCAGCACGAGTACCACGGCTGGGTGAGCGTCGAGCCCCACGGGCCGTTCTGGAACCGTCCCGAGAACCGCTGGCGCTACATCCGCCTCGCCAGCCGCCACGTGCGCCAGTTCATATAACAGGCGGATGGCTGATGCGTGGACGGGGATGCGCCGGCCCCCGCGGCTCCTGAGCAGTCCATTCCGGTAACCTCCCATGGGGCCTGTGCGAACAATCTTCAGGAGGCCCCGGGCGGGGACAGCGGCCATATCGTGGGGTCGGGAGAGGCCCGTGGTCGTCGGCACGGTCACCCAGCGGAGGTGGCTCGGATGAGGTATGCGGTTGCCTGTCTTCTGGCAGTGGTCGCGATTCCGTGTCGGGCGGCGTGGGTGAGGGAGGGTGCGCTGTCTGACGCCACCCGGCCTGCGGGCCTCAACGTGTCGTTCACGACCGGCGACTTCCTCGCAGACGGCAGTCACGCATGGGTTGCGGGGCACTACCGCTCCGAGGACGGCCTGCGGCTGGCCGTGTTCCGCACGGTGGACGGCGGCGCACGGTGGGTCGGCACCTACACCGACATCGCGGTGACGCCCGCGACCGTTCTCGACTTCGTTGACGCGAACCGCGGGTGGCTGCTGGCGGGCGACTCCGCGATCTACCGGACCGAGGACGCCGGACGGTCGTGGGAGGCCGAGACGATCCAGGGGGGCTCCTACAGCATCCGCGATCTGTGCATGACGGGGCCAGCGGAGGGCTTTGCCGCCGGTCGCGTGTGGCGCAACGATCGGGCGGCGGTGTTCGAATACCGCGCTGATGAGCGCGACTGGCGGCAGACCAATACCGGTCCCGAAGGCCTGCTGAGGGCGCTGGCCGCCCGGAGTCCCAGCGGCGTCTGGACCGCCGGGCAGACGAGCGAGGGCGACTATCTCGCCTGGCGATGGCGCACGGGAGCGACGAGATGGCTCCCGATGTCGATCCCGTCGTCCGTGAGGGCGCTGTCATTCCCGTCGGGAAGCCGGGGCTGGGCCGCCTGCACCTCCGGCCGGATCTTCGCCACAGAGGACGAGGGCGTGACATGGCGCGAGCAGCGCACGCCCGTGCTCAGCGAGCTGCAGGACATCCTGTTCTGCTCTGTAAGCAGCGGCATGGCGCTGTCATCGGACGGCGACCTTGTGCTGGTCACCTCAGACGGCGGTACGAGCTGGGAGGTCGAGCGCGCGCCGGAGAACTCCCAATGCCTGCTGTTTGACGGGTCGAGATACCTGCTGGTGACCCTCACCGGCCTCCTCTCACACTCGACGCCGCCCCCGCGTCTGATCCCCTCGGTCCAGCCCCTGCAGCGCCGCAGCGGCTCAGGCCCCCGCGAGATCGTCCCCATGCCGGGGCCCTACGTCGCCCCCTGGCGCAGGTGCAGGAGTATCGACGAGGTGCGGGGTGAGAGCACGCTACGGGCGGCCTGCTTCCTCGATGACAATCGACACGCCTGGGTTCTGGCGAGCGACGGCCGCCTGCTGCGGACGCGGAACGCAGGTGCGAGCTGGGAGCGGCTCACAGTGCCACGGGAGGTGTACATACCGCGGGGCATCGCCTTCGCGGACAACGACCACGGCTGGCTGTTCGGCGGTGATTCCTGTATCTGGCGCACGCGCGACGGCGGCGCTACGTGGGAGACCGAGGCAGTGGACGGGGGCTGGAACGACGGAGACTTCGTCGCGGCTCTGGAGCCTCTCACCAGTGAGAGCGGGGCGGCCGCGGTGCGGTTCTCGGGCCGGAATCGCTCCGACCTGCTCTGGCGGGTGCCTGAGAGTGGGGTGTGGACCATCACCGGGCACAGCGTTCCCTGGCCCGGTCGCCCGCGACTCGCCGCTCTCGGTGGTGCTGATCCGCGCGTCTGGCTGGTGTGGATGATGAGCAGCGCATGGCAGGGCCTGCGCACCCACAGGCAGTTCCCGGAGATGGAGCGGATGACGCTGGGTACCGGCAGCGACCGGAGCGTGCGCAGCCTCTTCTTCCTCGACCCCGTCCGCGGTTGGGCCGCGGCCGATACACTGGTCTTCCGGACCGACGACGGTGGCCGAACCTGGGAGGGTTTTCACGCGGCCGGCGGCGATCCCGCGAACTACCCCGTGGACCTCGCGTTCGACAGCTACACACACGGGTATCTCATCACGCGACTGGGCCAGGTGCTGGAGACCGAGGACGGCGGCGAGAACTGGCGGCGGCGGTACGAATCCGAGCGCCCTAATCTGATCTCCGTGCATCGGCTCGGTCGCCGGGACAGCAGCTGGTGGGTGCTGGCCGAGGATGGCCTGTACACGAACGCACCGGCCCCCGGTCCGCCGCCCGCCCTGCGGCCGGCCGAGCCAGCAGGGCGCGTACTCGCCCGGGCGCTGCTGGTGTGGTCGGACGCGCGCGGATGGGCCGGAGATGGGGTCCGGCCCGATCGGGGGATCGCGGGGCGGGAGGCCCTGTTTGGCGTCCGATGGGACAGGCGCAACGCTGAGCCGCCGGCGGACCTTCGGCTGTTCATCCGGGCTCCGGGCGGCGCGCTGCAGTTCTTGAGCCTGCGGCCGGTGGACTACTTCGCCGCGCAGGAGGGCGCGGGCGGCGCCGACTGGGGGGTGGCATACACGCCGCCGGTCGCCGGAGAGTACGCGTTCCGCTTCGTGGGCAGTGATGCGGGCGGGCATGACTGCAACGGTGAGCCCACCGCGGAAGCGACCTGGCACGTGGAGTAGCGCACCGCCGTCCTGTCGGCCCGGCCCCTGCTGGACGGACCTGACGCGGGAGCACCTCACGCTTGCTGGAGGAACCAGCGATAAAGTGCGGCGGGAGGTGGCCCGGAACTCCAGCACCCGCAGTTGCTGCACCCGCAGGCGCTCCGAGTCTTCGAGAGGGATAGGTGTCAAGACCGGGGGCAGGGGATTGCCTAATCACATCTCACAGGGGCTTGCGGGCGCTCACCGTGATAGAGCTGACGAGGCCCTCCAGCACCTTCTGCGGAGGCGTGCAGGCGCAGCCGGTGTCAGCCGAACAGCATCCCGCGAGAAGCTGACTGGCGTCCTTCTCGCTCTCAATCTCGATGTCAACCAGCCCGGCCGCGTCCATCGCGGTCAGGTATGTCTCTCTCGACACTGCCCCTGCGACGCAGCCCACGTAGGCCTCGATGCTGTCCGCAAGCGCCGCCGGCATCTCGCCGTTCACCACGATGTCCGACACATGCAGGCGCCCGCCCGGCTTCAGGACGCGGCACGCCTCGGCGAACGCTCGCGCCTTGTCAGGGACCAGATTGATGACGCAGTTGCTGATAACCACGTCAACCGACCCGTCCTCCACCGGCAGAGCCTCGATCTCGCCGAGGCGGAACTGCACGTTCGAGTACCCCGCCTTCTCGGCATTGGTGCGTGCCGTGGCGATCATCTCCTCAGTCATGTCCACGCCGATCACCCTTCCCTCCGGCCCCACAGCATTGGCGGCCAGGAAGCAATCGAAGCCGCCGCCACACCCCAGGTCCAGGACCGCCTCTCCCGGCTTGAGGTCGGCGATGGCGATGGGGTTGCCGCAGCCGAGGCCCATGTCGGCGCCGGCGGGCACAGCGCTGAGGTCGGCGTCGTCGTACCCCAGAGCCTCAGGGGATGTGCCGCAGCACCCGTCACTGCAGCAGCTTGAGCCCGCTCGGTTGGCGATCTTCCCGTAACTCTCACGCACTCTGCGCTTGATGTCATCCACCGTCAGTCACCCACTCCGGATGTTGCATGTTTGCTGTACGCCATCACGCTGTGTAGAGCATGTAGAGTCCGCCGAGGATCACCAGCGCCCCGCAGATCCGCTTGACAATGACCGCTCCCCGCGACTCCTCGGTCCACTCAAGGTAGCCCTGGACGGCCTCAGTGGACGTCCCGGCGGCCACGATCACCGAGCAGTGGCCCACCCCGAACACCAGCAGCAGTAGCGCACCGTAGACGAAGCTCTCCGTCGCCACGCGCAGCGTTACCGCCAGCATCGGGGCCATGTACGCGAAGGTGCACGGGCCCAGCGCGATGCCGAAGATCAGCCCCAGTACCAGCGCCGCCAGCAGGCCCTTTCGCTGAGTCTGACCGGGAGTGGCTCCTTCGAAGTTGAGCGGGATTATGTCCATCAGGTGCAGCCCGACCACGAAGAAGACCACCGCGACGAAGTAGTCTCCCCACGGGCCCACGTCCCCGATGAGCCGGCCCAGGCCGGCGGTGATCACGCCGATGAGCGCGATGGTGACCAGGATGCCGGACGCGAAGACTGCCGACAGCCAGAAGGCCCGTCGTGTTGTGACAAGCCCCTGACCGTCGATAAACCCCACGATCAGCGGAATGCTCGCCAGATGGCAGGGGCTGAGCAGGATGCTGAGAATCCCCCACACGAATGACGCCCCCAGCGCGACCATCGGGGTCCCCTCGACCGCCCGGGTCAGCGCGATGAACAGCTGCTCCACGCTCACTCAACCCCCAGCGCGGCGAGCTGCTCGAGGATCGCTTCCTTGCTGAGGAACCCCAGGTGGTCGAAGATCTCCCGGCCGTCCTCGTCGTAGATATACTGCACGGGGATGGAGCGGATACCGTACCGGGCGCTGAGGTACTGCTCCTTCCGTCGATGTGTCGGCGGCGACTGCCGCCTGGGTCTGGGCCGCGCGACAGCCGGCCGTGAAGCAGCTCGCCATTCCGGCGAGAACGAGCGCAGTCACGAGGAGCGGTGCGGGTCTGCTAATCAACGACACCAAGCTCCTTCAGCTTCGCGTCGATGTCCTCTTTCGGCCAGAAGCCAATGTGCCGGAAGACCTCGTTGCCATCGGCGTCGTAGATGACCTGGGTCGGGATTGTCTGCACGCCGTACCTGTCCCCCAGCTCCGGGTTCTCCTACACATCCGCGAACTCGACCCTCAACTCCCCGGCGTAGTCGGCGCGCAGCTCATCAAGAACCGGCTGCATCATCTTGCAGGGGATACAACTCTCGGCCCCGACCTCCACGAAACGCGGGAGCTGCTTCGGGGGCGTCTGGGCCTCGGGCTCGCTCTCCTCCGAAGCCGGTTCCTCGGTGGAGACTGGCGACGCCTCAGACGCCGGGCGGCTGTCGGAGTCCGCTGTGGGCTCCTCAACGCCGCCGGACGGAGCTGCCTGCACCTCAGCGGCCTTCTGCACGCGATCAGAGGCCATTTCAGGTTCATCAGCGGGCTGCCGGGGCGCGGCCGCCGGCGACGGCTGCCCAGACGACTGCGCGTTCAGCTCCGGCGCCGGCTGCAGGACCTGCAACTCGTCCTCATTCGCTGCCGGTACACCGGACTGCTTGTTCGTTAGCACCGCCACCGCTGCCACCACGACGATGGCCACTATGGCTATCTTCCATCCATTGCTCACGGCGTTGACCTCCCCGACCGGCAGTCTTCCAACCTGGTCGGAAGGATTCGGATTGTGGGGATCATCGTGACGTATCGAGAGGCACACATTGCGCGGACCCTTTGCAGGCCAGGGTCAGTCTGAAAGGGCCCGCGCCGCGTTCATTCCTGTACGAGCTTCAGTCAGGTATGACGCCCTCTCCGCGAAGCTTCTTCTTCACAGCGTTCCAGACCCCGTGCTCCTGATACACCCTGAAGAGCTCATCCGGATCGGGGAAGGAGATGCAGCGCCCGCGGCACTCCTGCAAGCCATGGGATCGCATGCCACCTCCCAGCACTCCGGTTAGCGGTCTACGAACTGAGCTTACTCTCCAACCCCCGAAGGCCCGCCAGGGCCTTCTGATATGCCTCGCGGAAGACGGCGGCCGCGGCCTCGTCATCCAGGGGCTGCATGCTGATCATCTGCTTGAGTTCCTCTGCAGTCGCCTCGGTCTGCGCCACGAGATCACCGACTCCGGCAAACAGCCCGGCGGCCGCTCGACGCGCCATCTCCGTCGCCATGCCGGCGTCCTCAGCCTCCGAAATCAGCGTGTCGATGACCGGGAACAGGTAGGTTGGGCCGACCGCCAGCAGCGCACAGGCCGCGTTCATGCAGCTCTCCGGCACCTCGAGGCTCTCGCCCCACACGTCCAGCATCTCCCGTAGCAGCGCCTCTGCCTCGTCATCGACGTCATCAGCGATGCACCAGGCGTTCACGCCCGCACCCACCAGCGACGGAGTGTTGGGCATGACACGCGCTACCTGTGCAGCCCCGGCAACCTGCTGCATCCGCTCGATGCTGATGCCCGGGGCAACCGACACGATCAGCGGCCGGTCCTCGAGCTGCTTCGCGATCTCCTCAAGGACGGGGACGACCGCCGGAGGCGGGACCGCCAGCAGAATGACATCGGCCCCAGCCGCTGCGGCGTTGTCGGTATGCACCTCGACTCCCAGAAGCCCCGCGAGCTCTTCCAGGCGCCCCTCGTCCGGGTCGCAGGCGATGACTTTCCCGGGCTTGACACCCCCGGCCTCGATGAGGCGTTCGACGAGCAAACCGCCCATTATCCCGGCTCCGACAGTCGCGATAGTCGCGTCGGCCAGACGTGTCGACATGGCTGCCTCTCCTTTCTGTTTGTGCACCGGTGCGCGACCTGTGCTCAGCGTCTTACGCCTCCTTCAACAGCTCCTCGATCTGTTCGACCGAGAGCACCTTGCCGGAGGTCTTGACCTCTCCGTCGATCGCGAGCGCCGGCGTGGACATCACGCCGAACTCCATGATCTCAGGGATCTTCTCGATCTTCTCGACCTCCGCTTCGATGCCGCTGGCCTCGATAGCCCTCTCGGCGTTCGCCACCAGCTTCTTGCACTTTGGGCAGCCGGTGCCCAGTATCTGAACCTTCATTCTCAGTGCCTCCATCTCGGACTGTGCGTCTATGCGATTGCGCCGAAGGTCACACCAGCTATGGTGGACAGGACCACCACAATGGCGATGAACGCGAGCGTCTTCTTCGTTCCCAGTACGCTGCGGATCACGAGCATGTTCGGCAGAGACAGAGCCGGGCCGGCCAGCAGCAGAGCCAGCGCCGGGCCCTTCCCCATCCCGCTGCCGAGCAGCCCCTCGAGAATCGGTATCTCGGTGAGCGTCGCGAAGTACATGAGGGCGCCGACGAGGGACGCCCCGAAGTTCGCCAGCACCGAGTTGCCGCCCACCAGGCGCCCGATCCACTCGTTGGGGATGATCCCGTGGTCGGTCCCGGGCATCCCCAGCAGAAAGCCCGCCGCCAGCACGCCCGCGAACAGCAGCGGCATGATCAGCTCGGTAAACGTCCAGGTCTCGTCCAACCACTCCTGGATCTGTTGCCTTGTGTACCACCGCCAGAGCATCAGGCCAAGCACACCCAGCAGCGGGATCACGATCCACCACTTGATCTGAAAGATCTCCCACCACAGGCCCGCTTCCTCGGCGGGCCGCGCCCAGGCCGCGAAGATGAGGATGAGCACCATCACGCCGATGAACGACGCCACCTGCCACAGCGGCTGGTCCCCTTCCTCGCCCTCTTCGCCCATGCCGCCCGCCTCACACTCCGCGAGCCGCTCCTGTTCCTCCCGCCGGTAGAGCCGCTCCATCGCCAGCCCGATCACCACGCCGAAGATGATCGCAGCGACCGCGCGGGCAAGGCCCAGCTCCAGCCCCAGCACGCGAGCGGTGAGGATGATCGCGAGCACATTGATCGCGGGACCCGCGTAGAGGAAGGC